>JADGAB010000204.1 GCA_015232245.1 Magnetococcales bacterium
TGGACCGCCAACTGCCGGACCTCATCGGGAAAGATCACCTCGTAGCAGATCAGGGGACCGATCTTGTCCAAACCCCAGTTCAGAGTGACCGGCCCGGGTCCGGTGGAGAAATCCTTGCTGCCGTGGGTGAGTTTGTGCATGGAGGCCGGGGCCAGGGAGCGGAAGGGGATGTACTCTCCATAGGGCACCAGGTGATGCTTGTCGTAACGGCTGGCGAATTTGCCGGTCTCGCCGGAGTCGATCAGGATCATGCTGTTGAAATAGGACCACTCATTCTGGCCATCCCGATCGGCCATGGGGGCGCCGGTGAGGATGGGAGCATTGATCTCCCGGCTTAAAGTCGTGATCCGCGCCAACTCCTCCGGGGAGATTTGCAAAAAGAATCCCACCGCGGTTTCCGGCCAGACCACCAGATCCACCGGTTTTTCCAGGGCGCGGGTATGCTCCAGATACCGTTTCAGCCAATCTTTCTTGCGTTCCGGATCCCATTTGAGATCCTGGGGCACATTCCCCTGGACAAGGGCCACGCGGAGCATGCCGGAGTCGGCGGCCAGGGTCTCCAGCCGCCAGTGACCATAGCCGTAACCGGCCCCGAGCACCCCCAGGGCGACGACCAGGGCCACGGCGGGAGTGCGGAAGCCCTGCCCCGCCCCGACAGGCACGGCAAGGGCCAAAAGCCCGGCCAGAAACAGAGTCAACCCGGAAAGCAGATAGACCCCCCCCAGATCCGCCAGTTGCAGACAGGTTTCGCTCCCGTCCCACACCTGACCGAGGAGATTCCAGGGAAACCCGCTGAACAGATGGGCCCGCAGCCACTCGGTGACCACCCACAAGGCCGCAGCCGCCAGGGGCAACAGCCAGCGGGCGGGCACAAGACGGGGCAGCAACGCTCCGAACAGGGCGCAATAGCCGGAAAGAATCGCCGCCAGTCCGACGATCATCCCCACCACCACCGGAGCGGGAATCTTGCCGAACACATGCAGACTGCTCCACAACCAGGCCAGACCCGGGATGAAATGGCCCAGACCGAACAGAAATCCCAAACGCGCCCCGCGCCGGGAGGGGCTGCCGTCCAGAAGACGCAACAACACCCCCATCCCCAGGATGGCGGGAACCGGATGGGCCTCCGGCGGCAACCCCCACATCGTCGCCCCTCCGGCCAGAAGAGCCAGCAGGTTTTCCGAAGTGGCCGAGGATCGGAATCGAACGAGAAGATCAGGCATAGGGATCGGCAATACCAATGCGGTGGAGAATGGCGCTCTCCAGGGACTCCTGACGCTCCGCCTCCTCCGGGGAACGCTCGTGATCATACCCCAACAGATGCAACGTCCCGTGCACCACCAGATGGAGCAGACGCGCCTCCAGAGTCACCCCGAGATCCTCGGCCTCGGCGCGGGTGGTCTCGAAGGGAATCACCACATCGCCAAGCAGCACCCCGCCATCTTCCGGATCCGGGAACTCCTCCCCGTCCTCCATGGCAAAGGAGAGCACATTCGCCGGACGATCCAATCCCCGGTACTCCAGATTGAGTTGCCGGGATTCGGCGTCATCGGTCAGCAGCACCCCCACTTCCACCGGCTCCCGCCCCCGTCCTTCGGCCTCCAGCGCGGCCAGGACCGCCGCGACGACTCGCTCCTCATCCACCCCGGGCCATGGAGGTGAGGAGAGGTTTAGCTGAACCGTGGCCGGCATGACGGGCTCCTTCCATACGTCGTTTGATCTGATCCGGATACTCGATCCGGCGATGATAAAAACCCAGGGTCAACACCCGGGTGAAGGCTTCCTCGATGCGGGCGATCTCCTGCAGGGTCAAACGGCACTCCTGCAACTGGCCATCGGCGATCTTGGAAGCCACAATGCGCGCCACCAGCGCCTGAATCTGCGCCGGTGACGGGGTTTTCAGGGTACGCGCCGCCGCCTCCACCGAATCGGCGAGCATCAGAATCCCCCCCTCCTTGGACTGGGGTCTGGGACCCGGATAACGGAAATCCCCCTCTGAGATCTTCTCGCCCCGTTTGGCCGCCTGATTGACCGCCCGGTTGTGAAAATACTGCAACAACGAGGTGCCGTGATGGGTGGTGACCGCCTCGAGGATGGGACTGCCGAGCTTGTACTCCCGCACCATGTCCACCCCGTCCTTGACATGCCCCTGGATCACCTTCACCGACATCGACGGGGAGAGGTGATCGTGCCGGTTCTCTCCGGACTGGTTTTCCACGAAATAGTGAGGTTTGCTCATCTTGCCCACATCGTGGTACAGGGCCATGACCCGGGCCATGAGAGGATTGGCGTGGATGCTCTCCGCCGCGGCTTCGGCCAGATTGCCCATCATCACCGAATGGTGATAGGTGCCGGGACTGCGCAGGGAGAGGCTCTTGAGAAGAGGATGATCCCCGGAGGCCAACTCCAGCAACCGGGAGTCGGTGGTGATGTTGAAGAGAAATTCGAACAATGGAATCAGCGCCAGCCCCCACAGACCGGTGAGCATGCCGCTCAACAGGGCCACACTGGCCCCCAGCACCCAATCCCAGGTGGGCATGTGATCCGACAGCAGTTCCACAGCCGGCACGGTGAGGGCCTGGGCCAGACCGATCCAGAAACCGGCGATCAACACGTCATAGCGTTTGCGGCAGACCCGCAAGGTGAATCCTCCCACCAGGGAACCCACCATGAAATAAAGAAAAATGGGCAATCCCCCGTCCGACTCCAAAGCGCACAGAAACGACAGAATCGCCCCGAGCATCAACGCGCCACCGGGAATCCCGGCCCGGGCGCCAATGGTGAGAGAGGCCATGGCCGAACCCAACGCCGCCAGAGGCAGATAGAGGGCCAACCGGGTGGAGAGCCCGAAAATTTCCGCCAGACCCTGACCAACGGTAAAGGTGAGGCTCGACAACAGGGAGGTGACCAACAGAATGGTGCCCAGAATGTACAGGGTCTTGCGATCCTTGGGAAACTCGGCGGAGGTGATCAGCAGGAATTTGCGCCCCAGCCACATGAACAGCAACAGGGCCATGGCCAATCCCATGATGTTCATGGCCATTTTCCCGGTCCAGCGATTCTGGTTCAAGGCGTCGATCTTCAGGCGGGCCGCGTCGGTCACCTCGGCCCCGGCCTGAATCACCATCTGTCCTCTGCGCAAACGATAAAACACCGGATCCACCGCGATGGAGGCCTGATCCCGCCGGTTCTTGGTCTCGGCAAGATTGAGCACCAGGGTGGGCCGCATGTAGATGCCGACCTGATCAAGCGTCCATTTGCGCAACGCGTCGGGCAGATGGATGAATTTCTGTTCCGCCGACTTCTCCAGCACGCGGCGAATGCCCATCAGATCCATCAGACCCGTGGCCCCGGTACCGGCGGTGGTGCGGCTCTCCTCATCCCCCATGGCGTGGATCACAAAGGGGTTGTGGGCCAGATCGTTGAGCACCTCCGGTCCACTCACCACCCGGATCTGACTGTGTTCGCTCAACCAGCCGGCGATTTCGGCGGTCAGGGTGGCCAGATCCGGCACACCGAGCAGCGCCGCGAAAGCCTGCTCATCCACCACATCCTCGAGCCGTTCGGAAAAGGCGTCCCGCAGCCGGTCCCGATCCACCCGGGCGGCATTGATGCGCATCTCCTCCAGCCATTTCAGATGCTCGCCGATGCGCCGGGCCACGGTATCCATCATGCCCGGATCCCAGTCGTAGACCGGCACCGCGGCGGTGGCCGCCTCCCAGCGCCGTTTCCGGGTGGTCTCCGCGTCCTCGACCAGCAGATCCCGGTCCGCCTTGATGTCCCGGGTGGCGATGTCCCCCACCTGGGGCAGATAGAGGGGCCGGAGCACCACAGGCGAAAAGATCACCGTCAGCAGCACCACCAGCAGAAAAAACATTCCCAAATCAAACAGCACGGTCAGGGAAAAGATCCCCGCACCATCCGCGGAACGTCCCCGCAAACGCTCCACCAGCTTCTCTCGTTCAGCTCCCATAAGGTCCTCTCGACAGCCAAACGTCCAACTCCGAAAAAACGCTCATCCCGCCCTTCCCTCGGTCCGGCCACTCCCTTCCCGGGCCGCGGCCTCCTCATAGGCCTGGACAATGCGCCGCACCAGCGGATGGCGCACCACGTCCCGATGGGTGAACCGGACAAAAGCGATCCCTTCCACCCCCTGGAGCACCTCCGCCGCATGAGCAAGCCCGGAACGCCGGCTGGAGGGCAGATCCACCTGGGTGACATCTCCGGAGACCACGATCCGCGATCCCTCCCCCAGCCGGGTGAGAAACATCTTCATCTGCTCGACCGTGGTGTTCTGCGCCTCGTCCAGAATGATGGAGGCCTCCGTCAGGGTGCGTCCGCGCATATAGGCCAACGGGGCGATCTCCAACTGGTTGCGACCGAGCATCCGTTCCACCTTCTCGAAACCGAGCATCTCATGCAGGGCGTCGTACAGGGGACGCAGATAGGGATCCACCTTCTCCTGCAAATCCCCGGGCAGAAATCCCAGATGTTCTCCCGCCTCCACCGCGGGCCGGGTCAGAATGATCCGCGCGGTGCGCCCCTCGATGAAATCCAGCACCGCCGCGGCCACGGCCAGAT
Organism: Magnetococcales bacterium; assembly: GCA_015232245.1. Taxonomy (GTDB): domain Bacteria; phylum Pseudomonadota; class Magnetococcia; order Magnetococcales; family Magnetaquicoccaceae; genus Magnetaquiglobus. The sequence goes on from JADGAB010000204.1 coordinate 4,582, forward strand.
AGGTCTTGCCGGTTCCCGCCGGACCGATGGCGAACACCACGGGATGTTTTTCCAGCTCCCGGAGATACTCGGTCTGACGCGGCGTGCGGGGATGGATCTCCCGCAACGGAGTGCGCAGCACATGCCGGGACGACAACGGATCCGGACACTCCTCCCCTTCCTCCAACGCCCGCATGCCCGCCTCCACCCGTGCCGGATCCAACTCCTGCCCCTGCTCCAAAGCGGCATACAAGGCCAAAAGCAGCCGCCGCGCCTGATCCGCCCGGTCCACCTTGCCCGGCCCGGCCCGCAGCGTCACCCGGTTGCCCACAGGATGACACACCACCCCCATGCCCGCCTCCAGCAGACGCAGATGGGCATCCAGGGGACCGAAAAGCGCGCTGGCCAGACCATTGTCCGGAAAGGTCAGGGTGATGCGCTTTTCCTGATCTTCCAGGACACTCTCCTCCACCACCGCGCCGCGGGGTTGCTTGGAGATATTTACGGTCAAATCTTCAGGAGTCTGAAACGAATTCGTCATGCGGGAGGAGACCGGAGGCGTAATCATTCAAACCAGCCGTCCCCGCAGGGAGTTGGGAAGCCCTTCGGTGACGCGCACCCTTGCCACCCGACCGATCAGGGAAGGCTCTCCGGGAAAATTGATCGTCCGGTTGTGCTGGGTGCGACCGGTCAATTCGCCGTTGCCCCGTTTGGACTCCCCTTCGATGAGCACCGACTCGACCGAGCCGATCCGGGCGAGATTCTTTTGCAACTGGACCGCCTGCAACGCCTCCTGGAGTCGCGCCAGCCGGCGTTGTCCCACCTCGAGTGGCACCGGATCGGCCATCCCTGCGGCCACGGTGCCGGGACGGGCGGAAAAGACAAAGGAATAGGCGTGATCGAACCCCACCCGGTTGGCCAGATCCAGGGTCTGTTGGAAATCCTCCTCGCTCTCGCCGGGAAAACCGACGATGAAATCCGAGGCCAGGGCAATCCCGGGGGATGTCTCCCGGAGTCTGGCGATCCAGGCCAGATATTCGGCCACGGTATGCCCCCGTTCCATGAGGGCCAGAATCCGGTCCGAACCGCTCTGGATGGGCAGGTGCAGATAGGGGCAAAGCGGCTCCACCTGGCCAAACACCTCCACCAGGTCGTCATTCATGTCCGCCGGATGAGAGGTGACGAAACGGATCCGCTCCACCCCGTCCAGCAGGGCGACGCGGCGCAGCAGCAGGGCCAGGTCGTATACGGCGCCGTCAGCGTCCATGGCCTGGTAGGCATTGACGTTCTGCCCCAGCAGATGGATCTCCCTGGCCCCGGCCCGGGCCAGACCGGCCACCTCGGCAAGGATCGCCTCCACAGGCCGGCTCCACTCCCGGCCACGGGTGAAGGGCACCACGCAGTAGGTGCAGAAGCGGTTGCACCCCTCCTGCACCACCACCGAGGCGATGGAACCCGGCGCGGTGATGGCAGGCAGAGCATCGAACTTGGAATCCACGGACTCCTCGTAATCCCCGACCCGACCGCCGTCCTGTTCGAGGCGTTGCAGCATCTCCGGCAGACGGTGATAGTTCTGGGGACCGAAGACCAGCCGGACAAACGGGGCGCGCCGGAAGATGTTCTCCCCTTCCGCCTGACCCACGCAGCCGCCCACGGCGAAGATCACCGGCCTACCCCGGACCGACTTGTGCAGCCGTCCCAGTTCGGAGAAGAGTTTTTCGGCGGCCTTTTCCCGGATGTGGCAG
>JADGAB010000205.1 GCA_015232245.1 Magnetococcales bacterium
ATTGGCAAGAAAAGACCGGGAACGGATAGATTCTAACCCGTTGATTCCATTAACTGTCCCGGCTTAAATGGGAGGCCCAGAAAGCGGGAGATCGGATATGATGGGTTTGATGGTAATGGTGATGGGAGGAATGCTTTATACCGGTGGCAATGTCTCCACCCATGCTGGTCCGTACCCACAACCGGTCCCAGCCTACGGGCGCAAGTTAGAGGATGTGATCAACACTCCCCGGATGATCAGAAACGGGACGATGGAGCCGACCGAGACCGAGAAGTTAGAGAAGGCTGAAGAGACGCTGGATGTGCTGCGTCGGAATGGCAAGCTGGGCCACGATCACCGCGATGGTATTCACTCTGGGTCCACCCATGTGGGTCCGTACTCACAGCCTGTTCCTCAGTATGGGCGCAAGCTGGAGGACGTGATTAACACTCCTCGGCTGATTCACAGTGACGGGACGATGGAGCCGACCGAGACCGAGAAGTTAGAGAAGGCGGAAGAGACGCTGAAGGTGCTGCGCCGAAATGGCAAGCTGGGCAACGATCACCGCAGTGGCACCCGCTCTGAGTATGGCTATGACCGCAGCCGTGATTGGGATGCCGGAGACTGACATGAGATGCGGTCTGAATGGTGCCGCATGGGCTTGAGGATTTACTCTGTGCCAAGCAGTGGATTGGACCACAAGGACGGCACCATACAAAACCAGTCCATGGTCAGATTTGTGGCCAACACCGCCGTAATTCTCTGACGCAGGGAGGGGCTTGGGTGTGCGCATCAAACGTTGCCTTGATGCAGTGAAGGCAGGGAACTTGCCCTGGCATCATGGTTGGGCGATCCCAACCAATGATGACGTTTGTATAGCCTTGAGTGGAGACGGCCAGATACTCATGGACAATTCTGCGGTGATTCTCTGAGGTGGGTGCTGTGGATTCAGGCGCAGATTTGGTGGTGCGTATGTCTATGTCCCATGTCCCACATGTCCCAGTGTCCCATGGCGAACCCACGGATTTCAGGGTTCCTCGTTGCATGGTTGGTGTGACTGCGTGATGAGTGCCCACAGGGGGCGTTTTGGTGCCAAGGTGGAGCCTGTATGGGAACAATCGTATCGTTACCTTTGGCCGCTGGTTCTTTGGGTGGTCCGGCGACACCGCAAATGTCGCCATGGATGATCTTTGCTGCCACCTTGTTTGCCGGGGCGGTCTATGGTGCCATTATCGATTGGGTGGCAACCCGTGTTGGTGGTGAGGGCAAAGACTTGTTGACTCCCTGATGCTTGACCGTGGGGTCCAACTCACTAAACGTTGTGACTTTGCAGTTCAACTGCATTTTTTCCTGCATGGGATTGGATGCTCGACTTCAACGGAAGACCGTGGAATTCCTTCAGGCACCGACAAAAACGAGGTGGTATGGGTGGCGTTTTGGCGCAGCGGTTCGGTATGCTTGATGGTTGGTACGCCTGACGCATTGGGTGTCCAGGTGGCGCAATTGGTGGCCCAGTGTCGCCAAGAGAAACACCGCCCTGTTGGGGGACGGTGGTGTGAGAACAAGGTCGTTTATTGCCAGAAGGCTGTTGCTCACTCAGCGAAGTACGTTGTGAATGAACCGGGCGATCCCTGCTGGTTCGGCCCAACAACCCGCACGCGATTGGTGCTGATCTCCAGGCCCAGCTTCTTTTTGGCGATGGACAAAAACCCCCTGATGGTGTGAGGTTTCCATCCGGTTGCCTCTGCGATTTGGACTGCGGTGACTCCTTCTGGACGTTTGAGCATTTCGATCACCTTGGCCTTTTTGGTATCATCCCTTGTGCGGCGGGGTTTGGTAATCGTCAGGGCTTGTTCGGCAGCGATGACATCCTGCTCAAAATTGGTGGGGTCGATGGTTTCCAAGGGGAAATCTGTGGGCGGTTCGTAGGTGACATTGAAGGCGGCCTCTGCGGCGGCAAAGGCTTCTGCTTCGTCGTCAACATCGGTTGCCAATGCCATGCCCAAGGATGCGGTGGCTTCGTTGGTGGTCTCTTCCTCCTCATTATCATCCTCGACAGTGGTTTCGTTGGTCGCGTTAGTTTCAACGGTCAAGGTATCTGCAACGATGGGTTCGCTGGCCTTTCTGGTCTCGTCGGCAGCGGTAGGCATGGTGGCGGTGGATTCATCGGCTGTGTCTACCACGTCGGCAGTGGGAAGCATGGTTGTGTTGGAGGGATCATCGCCATCTGTGGTCAGGGCTGCATCGGTCGTGGTATCTTCAGCCTCGTTGAGTTCCATGGCCAAAGAGGTGGGTGGCTCGTCGGTGGTCTCCTGAACCAAATTGTCTGGGGCATCATCTGCGGATTCTTCTTCCTGGTCTGCGGTGGCTTCATCGGTCGGCTCTGATGCGATCAATTCTGGGTTAACCGTGCTGTGCCCAAGTGCGGTAATGCGGTCAGAGTCGTCGATCAAGCCCTTGGCTTTAAGCACCCTAATCACCTTCTTGGAGGCTCCGCCCTTGAGGTGATCCGGTACGGGGTGAACAGAACCATCTGCGCGACTGGCGGCTGCTTCAAGAATGGTTTGTTGTGCGGGGGTCAGTGTGTTCATGGTGAGGTTGGTCATGTGCGTTGCTCCTGTATGGGGTGGTTTGCGATGACCACATACAGCCATTACCCCAAAAGGGTATCAAGCACAATATCATGTTTTTCAGATGATTTTTTTGAATTGTCTGATGTCTTGAGTATGGGCGGCTTTGCACGTAACGTTGTACGTTGGCAGGTGGCTGCATTCCACCCCATCAAAAGAATGGGAGGCAAGAGAGATCATATTATTCTCATTTCCTGAGTTCGGTTCGTGCCCATGAATGATGACAGCCCATCGGAGTCCAAACCAACACCGAACAGGAGGTGGTTGAAGCGGATTACCACAGCATCGAATTGATGTTGTCAAAACCTGTATGAAGTGCTGGTATTGTCAGGCAGACAGCGAGCGATGTCTCATAGTCATCAGCATGATCTTGGATAAACCTAAGCCAAAAATGAGGATAAAAAATGTATAAATGTGATAAATCCACTTGATTTTTACGAGATAGGGCGTTTACAATGTAAAAAAAAGCTTCACTCTTTCTCACAGCACGAGAGCAGCCTTGAACGTCAGAGACATTACTGTTGGTCATATCAATGTTTCAGAAGAATGCCGCGTACATGAGTTAGATATTCAAAATAATCTCAGCCAGCAGCAATCTGAACCAACTGAACGTGGGACATTTTATTCACTCTAGAATTCGTCAAGCAGAAACCAAAAATGCATAACAACAAGAAACCCATCACATCTGAAATCGTAGCCGCATACTCTCAGTGTGTATTAAGAGCTTATAACTTGTTATGTTTAGGAAAGATCGGCATTACGCATGAATATGTTTCTATTTTAGAAAAAGATAAAATAAAGAATAGAGAAGAATACTTGGGCAGTCTAACAAACAAAATGCCTGGAGCAAGACCGTACTCCATTGAGGAATTGAGAATGGAAACGCCGGTTCTGATTGGTGCTAATCTAGATTTTGAAGATTTAAAGGTTTTTGCTGACATCATAACCAGAGAAGAGAATGCTTTATCAAAAAACAATCATCACTATGTTTACATCCCTACTCACATAACCGGAACGCACAATATCAGCAAAGAGCAGAAAATTTATTTAGGGTTTATAGGTTATGTTCTATCTAAAACTCAAAAGACAGAAGTGACTTTTGGGGTTCTCATTGGAAACAAGAATACACACCATAGAATAAAATTGTCCATTATTTACAAAGAAATAGAATCAATTTTAAAAGAATTGAGAAAATGGATTGCTTGTCAATCTCCAGATTTGCCACCGATTATTTTAAATAAATACTGTACACTTTGTTCTTTCCAAAAAGAATGCGAAGAAAAAGCAAAAGAATCAGATAATTTGAGTCTGCTTAATAAGTTATCAACATTAAAACAGCTTAAAAAATATGAAAGGAAGGGGATTTTTACAGTAAATCAACTTTCTTACCTTTACAGGCCAAGACGGCAAAGGAAAAGGTCTAGAAGCCTACCTTCTGCGCAACATAGCTTAGAACTCCAAGCACTTGTTTTAAGGGTAGGAAAAATTTATTTACATACTATTCCAGAAATTCCAAGAAATCAGACAGAATTGTTTTTAGATATCGAAGGAATTCCTGACCGGCAAAGTTTTTATTTAATCGGTCTTCTCGTATGTGAAAATGATAATTCCAACTATCATTTTTTTTGGGCCGATGATTCAACGTCAGATGAATTAAAAGCTTGGCTGTGCTTGGTTGAATTTTTTAGGAAATATAAAGATTGCCCTGTTTATCATTATGGAAATTATGATGCACAGGCGATAGCAATATTAGGGAGGCGTTATAAGACTGAGACGGAAGAAATATTAAAGCGGTTAGTTAATGTAAATAATAGCATTTATGGAAAAGTGTATTTCCCTATTAGATCAAATAGCTTAAAAGAAATTGGAAAATTCATCGGGGCATCATGGACTTCACCTGATGCATCAGGATTAGAGAGTTTAGTGTGGCGGCACCATTGGGAGAGTACGCAACAATCAGAATATAAACAGAAACTACTAACTTATAACTATGAAGATTGTGTTGCATTAAAGCAATTAGTGGATTTTCTTTCAGTGATAAAGGAAAAAGATGATTCTCTTCTCGATATAGATTGTTTTGTTCAGTCTAAAAAGTCGCGTAATTCAAAAGTGAAAAACCCTCTCCACCATCAGCTTGAGTTGATGTTAAAATTCGCTCATGCTGATTATGCCAATACAAAAATTTGCTTTCGTGAGAAAGATAATAACAGTGAAGGCCTTAGAAAAGAACCTGTTAGAACCGTGCCATTAAGAAAATATCGGAGAGTAACAAGAACCATTCATGTTCCTGAAGTATCGAAATGTCAAAAATGCGGGTACGAAAATTTACACACGTCAAAAAGGAAGTGTGAAAGAATAAAAGTTAACTTGGTTTTTTCAAGGAATGGTGCGCGAAAATCCGTTATTAAATATTGGGCGCATTATGTTTTTTGTGTAGAGTGTAAAAAGTATTCTAAGCCGGTTGAATTTTCAGTGAAAGGTCGACCTGAAATTTATGGTGATGAATTTAAAAAATACATTGCATATCAAAGAGTTGCACTGAGATTGCCATACAGAAGCATTATTATGAGTGTCGAAGATATGTTCAACGAAACAATAGCTGTCAATACAATAACAGATTATTTGCAGAAAGTAGCTCGCGACTATATTGAAACAGAAGACCTGTTAATCAAAAAACTCTTAAGCAGCCCTTTTCTGCATGTTGATGAAACGCCAGTGAATATTGACCATATAAACCAGTATGTTTGGGGGTTTACAGATGGGCAGCATGTGGTTTTTAAACACACAAAAACTAGAGATGCGTCTTTTGTGCATGAATTTCTAGCAGATTACAAAGGGATTTTAATCTCTGATTTCTCCCCTGGGTATGATTCTTTAAATTGCAAGCATCAGAAGTGTTTGGTTCATGTTGTTCGAGACTTAAATAATGATTTATGGTCAAATCCTTTTGATGTCGAATTGGGGAGGTTTGTTTCTGAAGTAAGGGATTTACTTGTGCCAATCATGGAGGTTATCCAAAAATATGGATTAAAAACTGAGATATTATCAAGTTTTAAAATGGCTGTTGAGGAATTTTATGTCAACACAATAATTGATCATTCTTACAAATCTGAATTGTGTTCAAAGTATCAGGAGCGGTTTATTAAATACAGAGGTAGTTTATTTACATTTCTAGATCATGATGGTATTTCTTGGCACAACAATCCTATAGAGAACGCACTCAGAGCAATTACTTTGCAATTAGATGTTTCTAAGGTATTACACGATCCTGTAGTGAAAGAATTTTTAATTCTGTTGGGTGTCAAGCAAACTTGTAAGGTTCAGAAGAAATCATTTTTAAAGTTTCTTTTATCAAAAGAAAAAGATATTGACATTTTTATAGATTATATGTGTAGAAAACCAAAAGTGAGTTCCTTGCAAAAAAGCGCAGCGAAAGCAGCGCGTCCAGTGGCGAAAATTGTGGGCGAGCCGATACCAGCTAAAGTGCCAGCACGTCACTCTGTCATGGACAAACCGATGCCAGCCAAAGAGCCAAAACGCAGATCCATCATTGGGGCTGAACTGGAAAAAAAGGTACCACCCCACTTAAACGTGGACGAACAGAATTTTGTTGACTTTCGTTATTTCAGGCATATCCTAACCAAAAGAT
>JADGAB010000206.1 GCA_015232245.1 Magnetococcales bacterium
CATCTGAAACCTCAAGAAAACACAACCGTATGTGGATGATCGTGGAAATGAGAACACCGTTGAGATTGCATCCTGGATTGATGGTTGTGCTGTGGTTGTTGGCGCTCTGGTTCGGGTGCGGGGGAGTGGCCCAGGCGGCGGAAGAGAGCCTGGCCAAGATCAAGGGCACCGCCGGAGTGCTGGGGGATCTGGACTCGGGACGGGTGCTGCATGCCCAGGATGCGGATATCCGGTTGCCTCCCGCCTCCCTGACCAAGGTCATGACCCTCTATCTGATCTACGAAGCCCTGGCAGCCGGCACCATCCAGCTGGATACCGTGGTGATGGTCAGCGAAAACGCCTGGCGTACCGGGGGATCCAAGACCTTTGTCAAGGTCGGCGACCGGGTGCGGGTGGAGGATCTGATCCGGGGTATCGCCATTCAGAGCGGCAACGATGCCTGCGTGGTGATGGCCGAGCATCTGTCCGGTTCCGAGACCGCTTTCGTGGCCCTGATGAACACCAGAGCCGCCGAACTGGGCATGACCAACAGCCACTTCACCAATGCCACCGGTCTGCCGGATCCGGAACATTACACCTCGGCCAGGGATCTGTTCACCCTGGCCAGCGCCCTGATGCGCAAGTTTCCCCAGTACAGCCACTACTCCCAGGAAAAGCAGTTCACCTTCAACAACATCCGCCAACACAACCGCAACAATCTGCTGTGGCGTGATCCCATCATCACCGGCCTCAAGACCGGACATACCCGGGAGGCGGGGTATTGCCTGATCGCCACCAGCGACAAGGAGGGTCAGCGGTTGGGCGCGGTGGTGATGGGCGCCCCTTCCCACAAGAGCCGCGAGGATGATGCCTTGCGTCTGATCCATTACGGGAACAGGATGTATGAAACCGTGAAATTCTTCGATGCCAAGGGCACGGTGCGCAAGTTGCGGGTCTGGAAGGGGGATACCCGGGAGGTGGAGGGAATCGTTGCGGATCCGTTGCTGGTCACGGTGCTGCGCAAGGAGCGGGGCTCCGTGGAGGTGGGGGTCTCCTACACCGATCCGCTGGTGGCCCCGATTGTCGCGGGTCAGAAAATCGGCAGCGTGGTGGTCAAGGCCGCGGGCAAGGAGATCCTCACCCGGGATCTGGTGGCCGGCGGAGCGGTGGAGCGGGGCAATCTGTTTCGGGTCATGTTCGATGCGGTACGGATGACTTTCAACTGGTGATCTCCGGTGCGGCAATTTTTTCAAGGAAGAGAGCAAGCGGGGTAAGGGGCGATGTCGGGGAAAAAGTCGAAAAAGCGGGATGCCCAGATGATGGAGTTGGAGGAGGTGGATCTGGAAGAGTCCGGCGCTGCGTTCGGGGAGAGTCTCGACCCCCTGGCCCAGGAGAATCACGAGGGGCCATCCATGGAGGAGATTCTGGCGTCGCTGGAGGATCTTCTGGATGACGAGGAGGAGTTGTCGCTTATGGAGGAGGGAGAGGAACCGGAGTTCGCGGGGGGTGTGGATCCGGAGCGGATCGAGCTGGACGAGGTGGTGGACGAAGGGGCCTTGGCGCAAGAGGGACTGACGATGGGTGGAGAGATGGACGCTTCGGAACAGGAGCTGGTTGGGGATTCCGTGGAGCCGCTGGAAGAGGTCGAGGACGACGAGCCTTTGGATCTGTCCGGCATGGAGGTGGCTTTGGCGTTCATGGATGAAGCCGGGGAGGAGTCTGCCGGTCATGACCATGACCACGGCCATGACCACGGCCATGACCACGGTCACAGTCACGAGGCGGAGTCGGATCTGGATCAGGAGTTTGAGACGGACGCGGAGTTTGGCGCGGAGATGGAACCGGTAGCGTCGGCGGGAGAGCCTGGCGTGGAGCAAGGTTTCGAGTCGGATGGTGATTTTGAAACCGAGTCGGATTTCGATTCCGAGGAAGAGGGGGTCGAGGGAGATCTGGTGTTGGAGTCCGAGTTGGACGAGGCGTTGGAGTCGGAGCTGGCGGCGGCGGTGGACGCGGAGCTGGAGGAGAGCGGGATCGGGGAGGAGATCGAACCGGAAATCGTCTCTGACGCAGCGATGGTGCCCGAACCCGAACCCGAACCCGAGCCCGAACCCGAGCCTGAGCCCGAACCGGAGCCTGAACCGGAGCCTGAGCCGGAGCCGGAGCCCGAACCGGAGCCTGAGCCCGAACCGGAGCCTGAGCCCGAACCCGAGCCCGAGCCGGAGCCCGAACCCGAGCCGGAACCCGAGCCGGAGCCGGAACCCGAGCCCGAAGCCGCAGAAGAGGAAGAAATGGTCTTGGCATTGGGGCCTGCCCCCACTGTCGCGCCTGAGCCCGAGCCGGAATCCGCGCCCGAGCCTGAAACCGAGCCTGAAGCCGAAGAGGAGGAAGAAATGGTCTTGGCATTGGGGCCTGCCCCCACCGTCGCGCCCGAGCCGGAACACGAACCCTCGCCCGAACTGCTTCTGGCCCTGGGACCGGCTTCAACTCCGGCCCCGGAGCCCCAGCCGGCCCCGGAATTGGCCTCCGAGCCGGTGGCCTCCAAGCTCCAGGAGACCCTGGAGTCCGGCTCCCTGCGGGCGGTCATCGCCGAACAGGTGGAGTCGGTGGCCCGTTCCTGGATCCGTCAGGCCCTGGCGGAACGGCTGCCGACACTGTTGGAAGAGGTGATCCGGGAAGAGCTGGAACGCCTCAAGGGCGGTCGCTGAAACCACGGTCTGTCCCTCTTTGTCACTGGTTGAAGAGACGGTGGAGGTCTCGGAATTTTCTAAAGACCTCCACGGTTCCTCTTTTGCATCCCAAAAAAATCCTTTTGAAATGATCGACCCCAATGACTGAGCCATCCCTGCCCAAATCCTATGATGCCGTCAGCGTGGAACGCCGCTGGTACGCCGTCTGGGAGGAGAAGGGCTATTTCGCTCCCGCCGGCAAAAACGAGGCCCCCGCCTACTGCATCATGATCCCGCCGCCGAACGTCACCGGCAGCCTGCATATGGGACACGCTTTTCAGGATACCATCATGGATGCCCTGATTCGCCGTCGCCGCATGCAGGGGGCGCGGGTGCTGTGGCAGACCGGCACGGATCATGCCGGCATCGCCACCCAGATGCTGGTGGAACGCCAGTTGGAAGCCGAAGGCCTGAGCCGTCACGATCTGGGACGGGGCCGCTTTCTGGAACGGGTCTGGCGCTGGAAACATCAGTCCGGAGGCACCATCGTGCGTCAGTTGCGCCGCCTCGGCGCCTCCTGCGACTGGAAACGGGAACGGTTCACCATGGATCCGGCTCTCTCCCACGCGGTGCGGGAGGCCTTTGTCCGGCTCTACGACGAGGGGCTGATCTATCGGGGCAAACGGCTGGTCAACTGGGATCCGGTGCTGCTGACCGCCGTTTCCGATCTGGAGGTGGTCGCGGAAGAGGAACAGGGCTCCCTGTGGCACCTGCGCTACCCCCTGGCCGAAGGCCAGGGTCATCTGGTGGTGGCCACCACCCGTCCGGAAACCATGCTCGGGGATGTGGCCGTGGCGGTCCACCCCGATGATGAACGTCATCGCCATCTGGTGGGCCGGGAACTGCTTCTGCCCCTCACCGGACGCCGCATCCCGGTGATCGCCGATGAACATGTGGATCCGGCCTTCGGCACCGGCTGCGTCAAGATCACTCCGGCCCACGACTTCAACGATCACGAGGTGGGGGCCCGTCACAACCTGCCGGTGATCAACATCTTCACTCCCGAGGCCCGCATCAACGATCAGGCCCCGGAGCCCTATCAGGGACTCGATCGTTTCGAGGCCCGGCAACGGGTGATCGCCGACCTGGAACAGGCGGGACTGCTGGAACGGATCGAACCCCACCGCCTGATGATCCCCCGGGGAGACCGCTCCAAGGCGGTCCTGGAACCCTATCTGACCGATCAATGGTTTGTCCGGGCCGCGCCTTTGGCCGAAGAGGCGATCCGCGCCGTGGAGGATGGCCGCATCCGTTTCATTCCCGGCAACTGGGACAAAACCTATTTCGAATGGATGCGCAACATCCAGGACTGGTGCATCTCCCGGCAGATCTGGTGGGGCCATCGCATTCCGGTCTGGTACGGCCCGGATGGCCACCCCTTTGTCTGCAACTGCGAGGAGATGGTCTACGAAAACGCCGCCGAACACTACGGTCAGGCCGTGGAACTGACCCGGGATCCGGATGTGCTGGATACCTGGTTCTCCTCCGCCCTCTGGCCCTTCGCCACCCTGGGCTGGCCGAAACAGACCCCGGAACTGGCCGCCTTCTATCCCACCGATGTGCTGGTCACCGGTTTTGACATCATCTTCTTCTGGGTGGCCCGGATGATCATGATGGGCCTGAAATTCACCGGTCAGGCGCCTTTCCGCGAGGTCTACATCACCGGCCTGGTGCGGGACGGGGAAGGCAACAAGATGAGCAAATCCAAGGGGAACATCCTCGATCCCCTGGATCTGATCGATGGCATCGATCTGGAATCCCTGGTGGCCAAACGGACCCGGGACATGATGCAACCTCAACTGGCCGCCAAGGTGGCCCAGGCCACCCGCGCGGAGTTTCCCGGCGGCATCGCCGCCTTCGGCACCGATGCCCTGCGTTTCGCCATGGCCGGACTGGCGGTGCAGGGTCGGGACATCAAACTGGACATGGGCCGGGTGGAGGGGTACCGGAATTTTTGCAACAAGCTCTGGAACGCCGCCCGCTTCGTGCTGATGAACGTGGAAGGCCAGACCATCGCCCCGGCGGGCCTCCCGGCGCACACCCTGCCCGACCGCTGGATCCAGTCCCGTTTGCAAAAGGTGGTGGCCGCCATGGACGGGGCCATGGAGCGCTATCGTTTCGACGAGGCCGCCGCGGCGCTGCATCGCTTTTTGTGGGGGGAGTTCTGCGACTGGTATCTGGAGATGGTCAAGCCGGTGCTCTATGACGACACCATGTCGGATCAGGACAAAAGCCTCACCCGCCGGGTGATGGTGGAGACCCTGGAGAGCGCCTTGCGTCTGTTGCACCCCCTCATGCCCTTCATCACCGAGGAGTTGTGGCAGAAGGTGGCCCCGCTGGCCCGGCGGGGCGGGGTGACCATCATGCGCGCCCCCTGGCCGGTGGTGGATGGCAGTCAGGAGAACCCGGAGACCGAGGCGGAAGCCGAACTGGTGATGGCCATGGTCACCGCCTTGCGGAACGTGCGGGGCGAGATGGATATTCCCCCGGGTCGGCGGCTGCCGCTGCTGGTGAGCGGCGAGGCGGAAAGAATCGCCTGTCTGGAGCGTCACGAAGGGTTGATCGGCGTGCTGGCCCGGCTGGATTCCTGGGCGCGGCTGGAAGGGGCGGTGCCTGATGGGGTGGCCACGGCGGTGCTGCCGGGCATGCGGCTGTTCATTCCTCTGGCCGGTCTCATCGACCCGGCTGCCGAGATCGCCCGCCTGGAAAAAAGTCTGCAAAAGCTCGAAGCCGATCTGGCCCGGGTGACCGGCAAGCTCGGCAATCCGGGTTTTCTGGCCAATGCCAAACCGGAGGTGGTGGCCGGAGAAGAGACCAAGGCCCGGGAGATGGGGGAAAAACGTCACGGCCTGCTGGAGGCCCTGGAGCGGATGCGCGCTTTGCAGCGAGGTCCGGCATGATCACCCGGGAGTGGCAGGAGGTCATCACCCGCGCTCTGGCCATGGATGTGGGCCGGGGTGATGTGACCACGGATGCGGTGGTGGATGAAACCCGTCAGGCCGAGGCGGTGTTGTGGGCCCGGCAGGAGCTGGTGGCCTGCGGCGTGCCGGTCATGGCGGCGGTCTTTGAACTTCTGGATCCGGCCATCCGGCTTACGCCGTTTCATCCGGAAGGGGGACGGGTGGGGGCAGGGGAGGCGATTTGTCGCATCACCGGGTCGGCCCGGGGGATTCTCACCGGAGAACGGGTGGCGCTGAATTTCTTTCAGAACCTCTCCGCCGTCGCCACCCTGACCCGGCGTTTTGTGGAGCGTGTCGCCGACACCGGCGCCCGGGTGGTGGATACCCGCAAGACCACCCCGGGACTGGGACCGATGCAGAAATACGCGGTGCGGGTGGGGGGCGGACACAATCACCGGCTGGGGTTGGATGACGGGGTGCTGGTGAAGGAGAACCATATCGCCGTGGCCGGTGGCATCCGGGAGGCGGTGGCCCGTCTGAAAAACCGTGCCGGGCATCTGTTGCGCATCGAGGTGGAGTGCGAAACCTTGGCTCAGGTCTCCGAGGCGTTGGAGGTGGGG
>JADGAB010000207.1 GCA_015232245.1 Magnetococcales bacterium
AGCGTGTCCAAAGCGTGACGCTTCAGGGCGCTTTCCAGATCCAGCTGCCCCTTGGCCTCCTCCGCGCCCCGGATCCGGTGGCCCGCCATGGCGCGTCCGATCCATCCGGAGAGCATCAACACCGTCAGCAGCACAGAGACCGGCAACAGCACCAGATTCACCGGCAGGGGCCAGTAGGGAATGTGCCGGGCCAGGATTCCGGTCACCAGGGGAGCGAAATCCCCATGCAACTGTTGCTGCCAGGCAATGCCGGTCGCCAGCGACGCCACCAGGGCCAGCAGCAGAAAAATCCAGGAGAAACAGTTGCGCCGCTTCCTCTGGCGGGTGGCCTGATCAATGATGGCGTTCTGTTGTGTCAAAGCGTCCGCCAGGGTGGCCTCCGGGGAGTCTCCCCGGGGAGTCTCCCCCAGCCAGCGGGACAGACGCTGTTGTTCCGCGCCTACCGACTCCAGAATCCGGTCCAGACCCTCCAGACGACCCTGCAATCGGGTCTGCCACTGGCGCAAGGGGACGGTCTGGGCGCCTCCGGCCTCCTCTCCCAGGGATTCGAACTCCTTGAGGCCCCCATCCAACTGCTGACAGCGGCTCCACCAACTGGCCACCCCGATGGCCGATGGGGTGGTCTGAATCAGCCGGGTGCAGGCGCCTTCGATACGCCGCGCGGACTGGGACAAGGCCGCGTCGAATCCCAGCCAGCGCTCCACCGCCGAGACCGCCACCGCCATGCGGGAACGGGCCTGTTTCAGGGACTCTTCCAGCTCAACCAGGACCGTCTCCTGGACATTCAGAATGGCGATATCGGCCCGCAACGACTGCTGCTGGGCGGTGCGGCCCTGGATCCGGGTGTCGCAGGCGGCGCTCTCCTGGCTCAGGGTCTCGCCGAGATCCTCCAGAACGGCGGCGTTGGCCAGCACCTTGACCGACCGGTTGGGACGGGCATGATGGGCGTGTCGTCCCTGGGTGAGATACAGGGTATCCACATACTGTTCGAATTCGCATCCCAGCAACTCGCGGATCGCCTGATTCACCGCTTCCACCCCCTGGACCAGGGGCAGGGGATGATCCCCACGGGTCAATTGGGCCTCATGGTGGTCGTGGGCGTCGATCCGGCGGGTGAGGGTGTAGAGCGTGGCGTCGGCACTCTGAAATTCCAGGGTGGCCGAACCCTGTTCCTGGCCCCAGCGGATGGCTCTGGCGAGAGCCGGACCGGGCAGGTTGGCGGTGCGACCGTACAGGGCCAGACAGAGAATCTCCAGAATCGCCGATTTGCCCGCTTCATCACCACCGGTGATGAGGATCCGTCCGTCGGCGGGAAGATCCCGCAGATCAAGTTTCTCAAAACACAGCAGATTCTCGGATTGCAGACGTCGGATGATCATGCCGTTTTCTCTCCGGTGGCGCGCATGGCGTTGAGGCGGGTGAGCAGCAGCGCCGTGGCCTCTTGCAGCATGGGCACGGCTTGCGGAGTCCCCTGGCGCCGTTGTTCCAACGCCTTGTGGCAGAACGCCTCCAGAATGGGAACTGGATCCAGAACGCGAAAGGTCGCGTTGTCTGCGGACAGGTCGTGAACGGACATCGTAGCACCTCGTGACGGGCCGGGGTTTATACAAGCGGGTGAGCAGACCTCTTTGTCAGGTCATCTTATTCGTTTTAATGCTCCGGGTAAACCCGGGAAAGATCAATTCACGACCCCCACCGGCAGAAAACCGTTGCCGGGGGTGCGGAGATTGGTCACCTGACCCCGATAGGCTCGGGCGCCGATGCCCAGGAGTTGATCCCGGTAGCAAAACAGCCGGATATCGGTCTTCAGGGTCGTGCCTTTGGCGTCGATGGGGGTCAGGGATGGAGGAATGTGCCGTTGCACCAAAGTGTCGTCCGGGTCCAGGGAGTCGAAGCGGGCCCGGCTGATCTTGTCGCCGATCAGCACCCCGCGTCCGCCGAATCCCTGGCAGGGTTTGAAAACCCAGCGGGTCCGTTCCTTCCAGATCCGTTCCCGGTCCATGTGGGCCAGATGGCGGGTTTCCGGGACAATGGTCCGGATGAACTCCGCCTCTGCCGGCGTGCCCCCCTGGGCGAGAAGCGCGGCGGAGTCCGACCAGGCCACCAGCCGGCGTTTGTCCGCCAGCAGCCCGTAGGCCCGGGGATTGGGAGTGAGGCATACCTGACGGTTGAGCCAGGCCGCCTGCAGGCCGTGCATGGCCGGGGTTTCCAGATAGAAATCGCAGTGGCGGTTGTAGATCATCGCCACCTTTTCCCCTTGATGAAACACTCCGTCCGGTCCCATTTGCAGCTCTTCTGGATCCAGGATGCGACATGGAGAGCCTGCCCGGGTGAGAAGTTCGGCGCAGGCGACCATCTCCGGATAGAGAAACTGTTCTTCGGGGCGGGCGTCCAGAATCACCACCAGGGGTGGTCTGGCTTGGGGATCGTTGGTGAAAAGGGCCATCTCCTGGAAAAAGGTCTGGAGCAGACGGGTCCGGGGGCGGTTGGGGGTGGCGAAAAGTTCCTCCGGAAACGGCGGGGTGGTGGGAAAACCGGGATGCTGGGCGATGTAAGCCAACAGCGCCCCGCCGGCGTTGGTGTTGACCTCGATCAGGCGCGGACCCTGGGGGGAGAGGTGAAAATCATAGCCCATCATCACCGCTTCGTGGCCCGGGTCGAACCGGGCGGTAGCCGGAGCGTCGGGCAAGGGGGGGGCGGCGGGGTGCAGGGCCAGACGACGCAGCAGGCGGACGAATCGGATCATGGTGATCACGTCGCGGCGGCGGTGGTTCCCGGGGGGGGGGGGAAGCGGTGTTTGCGGGTCGGACATGCCGGTCGATCCATTCGATCCATTTAAATTTTCAGGGGGCCAGGGGCCAGGGATGGCTCCCAAGGCTGCGCGTCAAAGTCAAAAACAAAGTCAAAACCCTGGGGGAGGAATCCCCCAGACCCCCGCTTTTTTTCACAAGGTTTCGGCCTGGTTCCGGATCAACCGCCATGTCCGGCGACAAACTCGCTGGAGGCGTGATTTTCGAAACGGGTGTACTGTTTCTGGAAGGTCAGACGCGCCGAACCCGTGGGACCGTTACGCTGCTTGGCCACGATCACCTCTGCCAGTCCGGCCAGGGAGGGGTCGTTCTCCTTGTAGACCTCCTCGCGATGGACAAACAACACGATGTCCGCGTCCTGCTCGATGGATCCGGACTCCCGCAGATCGGAAAGAATGGGACGCTTGTTGGGCCGCTCCTCCACCTTGCGGGACAACTGGGACAAGGCCAGCACCGGAATATCCAGCTCCTTGGCCAGTCCTTTGAGTCCCCGGGATATCTGGGAGATCTCCTGCACCCGGTTCTCCTGACTGCCATCCGCCTGCATGAGCTGCAGATAGTCCACGACCAAAAGTTGGATCCCCTTGTCCCTTTTAAGTCGCCTGGCCTTGGCACGCAACGACATGATGGACAAGGCCGGAGAGTCGTCGATGTAAATCGGGGCCTGGGAGAGCTCCTGGGCAGCGTGTACCAGCTTGTTGTAATCCTCATCCCGGATCCGACCGGTCCGCAACCCCTGGGCGTCCACCCGGGCGGTGGAGGCCAGCAGACGGGTGGCCAACTGCTCCTTGGACATCTCCAGTGAGAAGACCGCCACCGGTGCCTGATGATCCAATGCCGCGTTGGCGGCCATGTTCATCACCAGCGTGGTCTTGCCCATGGCGGGACGACCCGCCAGTATCAAAAGATCCGACTTCTGCAACCCGGAGAGCAGTCGATCCAGATCGGTGAAACCCGTGGGAACCCCGGTCACCAGATCCTGCCGGGACATGAGTCGTTCCAGCCGTTCGAAAATGGGGGGCAGAATGGTTTTGATCTCGGTATAATTGGAACGCCGCCGCGCCCGGTTCTCGCCGACGGCAAAGATGCGCTGCTCGGCGGAGTCGAGCAACTCCTCCACCGTGAGGGTGGTATCCCGGTAGACCTCCTCGGCGATGGAGGAGGTGGCATGCACCAGGGCGCGCATGGTGGCCTTGTCCCGCACCAGATGGGCATAGGCCCGGGCATTGGCCGTGGCAGGCACCGTGTCGATCAGGCGGGCGAAATAACCGCTGCCGCCCACCGCATCGAGTTCGTTGTTTTTTTCCAGATATTGTTTGAGTATGACCGGATCCGCCGGCTCGCCCCGGTCCAGGATGGTCAGCATGGCCTGAAAAGTGATCCGGTGGGCGCCGACGTAAAAATCTTCCGGAACCAGAATATCGGTGATCTGGTCCATCACCGCGTTGTCCAACAGAATCGCCCCCAGCACCGACTGTTCCGCCTCGTGGGAGAAGCTGGGACGCCGGGTGGGCGCTGCAGGCTCGGATGCCGGCTCGGGGAAATCTGGTTCCAAAGGAGGCGGTGGTTCGTCGTCGATCAAGGAGAGGCTCCGGGAGTTTTGCAGCGGGAAATGGTCTTATTGACAGTCATCGGATCATATCATTTCGCACCGGTTCGGGATAGGAAGCGTTACACATGGACAAAAAAGTCGTGCTCTCCGGTCTGCATCATGGTCATCGCCAACGGATGCGCCGTCGGTTTCTGGAAGAGGGACTGGAGGGGTTCGAGGACCATCAGGTGCTCGAACTGTTGCTGTTCAACGTGCTGCCCCGTCAGGATACCAATGAACTGGCCCATTTGCTGCTCAGGCGGTTCGGGGGACTTTCGGCGGCTTTGGAGGCCGATCCCCGGGATCTGTCCTCGATTCCCGGCATGGGGGAGGTGGCCGCCAGCTTTCTCACCCTGATTCCCCCCCTGACCCGGCGTTATCTGGAAGACCAGATCGCCCGGGAAAAACCCGCCCTCGACGATCCGGACAAGGCCACGGCCTATGTCCGCGCCCTGACCGCCGGTCGCACCGAGGAGGTGTTTTATGTGTTGTGTCTGGATCAACGCGCCCGGTTGCTGTTTCCGGCGCTGCTCACCCGGGGTACGGTCAACGAGGCCCATGTCCATCCCAGACAGGTGGTGGAGGTGGCTTTGCGTCACAAGGCGGTGGAGGTGATCCTGGCCCACAATCATCCCTCGGGAAACCTCCAGCCGTCGGCGGCGGATCGTCATCTGACCAGAATTCTCATGAATGCCCTGGTTCCCATCGGCATTCGTCTGGTGGATCATCTGATCGCCTCCGGGGACCGATGTCTGAGCATGGCCCGGGAGGGGATTCTGGGGGTCTGATCGGCAAAACCTCGGGTTTAAAGATTCGTAAAGGGGGCAACCAACCCATCCGGCAGTGGATCCGATGGCTTTTTTTGGTTGCAACCTGGATGAATTGCACGGATCATGAAAAGAGATGCAAAAAGCGCCTGGGAATTCATGGGTCACGAAAGGAGAGGGGCATGGCAGAAGCTCAGAACGGGGTTTGGGCGGTGCCGGAAGATGTGGAACGGCTGCTGGAAGAGAATATCGATCTGAACGCCTGTGATGCCGAAGGGTGGACCCCTTTGCACCGGGCCATTCAGGAAGGTTCGGTGGAGTTGGCCATGCGTCTGCTGGACGCGGGCGCTGAAGTCAATGTGGTGGATCCCCAGCGATGGACCCCGTTGCACTGGGTGGCGGTCCGTGGTTTCGCCGATCTGGCCAAGCGACTGCTTGCGCTGGGCGCGGATGCCAATGCCCGGGATCTGGACAAGGAGAGTCCGTTGCACTGGGCCGCCTCCTGGGGACATGTGGAGATCGCCCGGTTGCTGATTGAGGCCGGCGCCCGCATTGACGCCCGGGACCGGCACGGGGAGACCCCGTTGTTCCAGGCCACCCAGGAAGGGGATGTGGTCATGGTGGAGCTGTTGCTGGAGCGGGGTGCTTCCGTGGACCCCCGCAACGCCGACGGGGGACCGCCGTTGCATTGCGCGGTGTTTCACGGTCAGGCCATGGTGGCGGAACGGCTCATCGCCCATGGCGCTGAAATCGATGCCAGAAACAAGTTCGGCAAGACCGCGTTGCATTTCGCCGCGATCCGGGGACGGATCGACGAGGCGAAAATGTTGCTGGCCCGGGGTGCGGACCCGCACGCCCAGGATATCACCGGACGAACCCCACTCATGGCGGCCCGGGACAACGATCGTCCCGAAATGGAAGCGTTTCTGCTGGCGTTGGGCGCGGGTTGAAGGTCAACTTGTGAAAAAAAAGCGGGGGTCTGGGGGATTCCTCCCCCAGGGTTTTGACTTTGCTTTTGACTTTGCTTTTGACTTTGCT
>JADGAB010000208.1 GCA_015232245.1 Magnetococcales bacterium
CTGGGATTTGCGGGTCGGCACCGTGGTATTCTTGTCGATGAGCTTGGTGAACACCCCGCCCAGGGTCTCGATGCCCAGGGAGAGAGGGGTCACATCCAGCAACAGAACGTCCTTGACATCGCCCTTGAGCACGCCACCCTGAATCGCGGCGCCGATGGCCACCACTTCATCCGGGTTGACCCCCTTGTGGGGCTCCTTGCCGAAGAACTCCGCCACCAGGCTCTGCACCTTGGGCATGCGGGTCATGCCACCCACCAGGATCACCTCGTGGACCTCCCGGGTGGAGATGCCCGCGTCCCGCAGGGCGGTGCGACAGGGCTCCAGGGTCCGTTGCAGCAGGTCATCCACCAAAGATTCCAGCTTGGCCCGGGACATGCTGATGTTCAGATGCTTCGGACCTGAGGCGTCGGCGGTGATGAAGGGAAGATTGATATCGGTCTGGGTGCTGTTGGAAAGCTCGATCTTGGCCTTTTCCGCCGCCTCTTTCAGCCGTTGCAGGGCCATGTTGTCCTGACGGAGATTGATCCCGTTCTCCTTCTGGAAGGTGTCCGCCAGATACTGGATGATGGCGTGATCGAAATCCTCGCCCCCCAGGAAGGTGTCGCCGTTGGTGGATTTGACCTCGAACACCCCATCGCCGATGTCCAGGATGGAGATGTCGAAGGTGCCGCCCCCCAGGTCATAGACCGCGATGGTCTGACTGCCCTTCTTGTCCAGACCGTAGGCCAGGGCCGCCGCCGTGGGTTCGTTGATGATGCGCAGCACATTGAGTCCGGCGATGCGACCCGCATCCTTGGTGGCCTGACGCTGGGCGTCGTTGAAATAGGCCGGCACCGTGACCACCGCATCCGTGACCTTCTCTCCCAGATAATCTTCCGCGGTCTGCCGCATCTTCTGCAGAATCATGGCGGA
Organism: Magnetococcales bacterium; assembly: GCA_015232245.1. Lineage (GTDB taxonomy): Bacteria > Pseudomonadota > Magnetococcia > Magnetococcales > Magnetaquicoccaceae > Magnetaquiglobus. The sequence continues at coordinate 913 of JADGAB010000208.1, forward strand.
GATCTCCGAGGGACTCATCTTCTTGTCCCCGCCCTGGACCCAGGCGTCGCCATTGTCCGCCTTGATGATCTCATAGGAGACCTGCTTCTTGTCCCGCTGGGTGGTCGGGTCGTCGTAACGACGTCCGATCAGCCGTTTGATGGCGAACAAGGTATTTTTCGGATTGGTCACAGCCTGCCGCTTGGCGGATTGGCCGACCAGTCGTTCGTTGCTCGAGGTGAAGGCGACCATGGAGGGCGTGGTGCGACTTCCTTCGCTGTTTTCGATCACCTTGGGGTCACCCCCCTCCATGATGGCCACGCAAGAATTGGTGGTGCCCAGATCTATCCCGATGACTTTGCCCATGTTCAAATAACCTCATCCGCAAGCCGGTTGGCGCTCGTTGGTATAAAAACCCGCTTTCCACGGGATTCGCGCTTGATATGGGAATCCTCCCACGGCTTGTCAAGACCATGGGAGGGAAGAATTCCCGACGGAGTTTTCAACTCTTGGAAATGGCCACCATCGAAGGACGCAACAGGCGCTGATTCAACAGATAACCGGTCTGCAACTCACGCACCACCAGATCCGGCGCCACATCAGGCTCCTCCACCTGCATCACCGCCTGATGCAGATTGGGATCAAAGGGGGTGTTCATGGCCTGAATCCGGGTGACTCCGTGCTTTTTCAGGGTATTCTCCAGCCCCGTGGCCACCATGCGCACCCCGTCGGTCAAGGCAACGCTCAACGGATCCTCGCTGACGGGAATGGCGCCCAAGGCCCGTTCCAGATTGTCCGCCACCTGCAAAAGATCCTTGGCAAACGCCTCCACCGCGAACTGCCGCGCCTGCTGCACCTCCCGTTCGGTGCGCTGGCGCAGATTTTTCATGTCCGCCAGGGCGCGCAGATAGTCGTTGCGATGCTCCTCCGCCTTGGCCTGGGCCTGAATCAGCAACTCCATCGGGGAGATGTACCCCTCCTGCTCACCCTGCCGATCCTCTTCGGCAGGCTCCTCCATCCCCTCGTCACCGTCAAAGGGTTCGTCCGTGAAACCGGCTCCCGTCTCTTCCGGCCCGATATCATTCGTGGGGGTCTCCTGCCCGTCTTCGGATTCCATCGTTTTTCTGGTCATGGTTGCTCTCGTTACTTTCAATAAAAGGGGATCCTCGCTCCGGCGCGAACCTGTCGAGCGCCTCCGGCGCCAACAGAAATTCGACCATCTTTTAAATAGGTCGTCCAGGCAGAAAGTCAACGGATCCGACTCAAAGAAAAAGCGCTTTTTTCCCGACCGCCGGATCAATCCTCCCGGGTGACGCGGAGAATCTCCTCCAGGGTGGTGCGTCCGCTGTGCAACAAACGCAACGCATCATCCCGCAGACTGGTGGAAAAAGTGCGGGCATGGGCCGTGAGCTCCCGCTCGCCGGCATTGTCGTGGATCAATCCTTTCAGGGTGTCGTCGATGGGCACCAGTTCGTAGATCCCCCCCCGTCCGGAGAAACCGCTGCCCAGACAGACGTCGCACCCTCGGGGTCGGAAGAACTTTTCGGGTCGCTCAGACCAGGGTCCGCCGTTGAGAGCCAGATCCTCCCACTCCTGCCCAGAGACCTGCCGGGGCTCCTTGCAGGCTTCGCACAACAGCCGCACCAGCCGCTGGGCCAGCACCGCCGCCAGACTCGACGACAACAGATAAGGCTCCACCCCCATATCCTTCAAACGGGCCACCGCGCCGATGGCGCTGTTGGTGTGCAGGGTGGAGAGCACCAGATGCCCGGTGAGACTCGCCTGAACCGCGATGCGGGCGGTCTCCACGTCCCGGATCTCCCCCACCATCACGATATCCGGATCCTGACGCAGAATCGCCCGCAATCCCCGGGCAAAGGTCAGATCCACTTTGGTATTCACATGGGTCTGACCGATCCCCTCCAGATCGTACTCGATGGGATCCTCCACGGTCATGATGTTGCGGCTGGTTTCGTTCAGACGCCGCAGAACCGCGTAGAGGGTGGTGGTCTTCCCGGAACCCGTGGGACCGGTCACCAGAATGATCCCGTTGGGCCGATGAATCAACCGGTCCATGCTCTCCCGCATGACCGGCAGCAGCCCCAGATCCTCCAGGCTCAACCGTCCCGCCTGCTTGTCCAGCAGACGCATCACCACCCGTTCCCCGTGTCCCGTGGGCAGGGTGGAGACCCGCACATCCACGGGACGACCGGCAATGCGCAATGAAATCCGCCCATCCTGGGGCAGACGCTTTTCGGCGATATCCAGCCGGGCCATCACCTTGACCCGGGAGGCGATCAGCGGGGCCAGCGCCCGTTTCGGCTCCAGCACCTTGCGCAACACCCCGTCCACCCGAAAACGCACCGCCAGACAATCTTCATAAGGCTCCAGATGGATGTCCGAGGCCCCCTTCTTGACCGCCTCGGTCACCAGGGCGTTGATCAAACGGATGATCGGCGCGTCGTCCGCGCTTTCCGCCAGATCCCGGGGCTCGCCGATCTGCTCGGCGGCAGTTTCCAGATCCAGATTGTCGTCCAGGGACTCCATCTCCTCCATGGCCTGGGAGGAACCCGCCTCGAAAGTGCGGCGCAACATCTCCTCGAACGCCTCGGGGGCCAGTTCGGTGAGTCGCAACTCCCGCCGGAAACGCCGTTTCAGCTCCAACAGCACCGACAACCGCACGCCGGAACGGTGCTGCACCCGCAGGGCTCCCCCCTCCTCCATGCCGGCCACCAGCGCGCCGTGCCGCTTGGCAAAAGAGTACGAGAGGGCCGGAGTTCTGCCACCTGTCCCCCCGGTCGCGTCAGTTGACATGATCCACCAGATCCCGTTCCGGAACAAGATGGCTGGCAATGCGCGGGGTCAGGCCATTGAGCTGCCGCATGGCCCCGGGTTGCCCCGCAGGCGCGACATCCGGGTCTGCGGGTCCGGGAGCCGGGGTCGGTTTGGCCGGGGTCGGTTTGGCCGGGGGTTTGGCCGTCGCGGGTTTGGCGGGTTTGCGGGCCTTGCGGGTCGGCTCGGGGGTCTCTGCGGAAGGCGGATTGTCCAGAATCTCCTCCCGCACCCGGGGAGGAGGGGCCAAAGCCTTGCCCGTCTCCGCATCCCCGGCAGCGCCCCGCACCCCCCGGTCCAGACGCAAGCCAAGCTCCGGCAGCAAAGGCGTGGGACCATCCAAAGTGACCAGACCCCGACTCTGGGGCGCGGCCAATTGATAATCCCGCATGGCGCGATATTTTTCGTGGGTGAGTTGAATCCCGTCATCCCGGGTGCGCAGAATGGTGGGACGCAAGAACACCATCAAATTGCGTTTCTCGTCCGAGGAGCTCTCGGCCTGGAACAGGGCCCCCAGCAGAGGAATATCCCCCAGTCCTGGCACCCGTTCGTTGTTCATCTGCCGACCGCTGCGGATCAGCCCCCCCAGCACCAGAATCTGTTGATCGTCCACCAGCACCGAGGTCTTGATGGTTCGGTTGTCCGTATCCCGGTTGCCGTAGGCATCCCGGGTGGCGGCCACCTCGGAGACCTCCTGCATGATCTCCATGCGCACCACGTTCCCTTCGCTGATCTGCGGGCGGACCTTCAGGGTCAGCCCCACATTCTCCCGGGTGATGGTGGTGAAGGGGTTGCCCCCCTGGAGGTTGGTGGTCTGGCCCGTGGTCACGGAGATTTTCGAGCCCACCATGATCTCGGCGTCTTCGTTGTCCAAAGTGACCACGGTGGGAGTGGAGAGCACATTGTTGGAGGCGTCGCTGTTCAGGGCCCGCAGCAGACCGGCAAAATTGTCCCCGTTGGTGGCACCCAGCACCATGCCGGCGGCGCCCGCCAGACCGGTGGCCGTGGCATCCGTGAATCCCTTGGTCAAGAGCCCCCCCAACTGGATCAGACCGGGATTGGCGTTGGGGAAATTGGTCCCCCCGATCACCCCCTTGTTCTCTCCCTTGCCCCCCAGGATCCCCCATTGCACCCCGAGTTCAGCGGCCTTCTTGGCCGAAACTTCGACGATGATGGCCTCCACCTGCACCTGGGCCTGCCGCACATCCAGACGCCGGATCACATCCTGCATGGATTTGAGCAGGGGCAAGGGGGCGGTGATCACCAACGAGTTGGTCCCCTCGAAGGCCTGAACATTCACGATGCCGGATTCGGGTTTTTTCTCTTTCTGGGGATTTTTCAGATAATCCTGACCCATGGAGACCAGCACATCCACCATCTTCTTGGCGCTGGCGTGACGCAGATTCACCACCCGGGTATTGCCGGTGATCTCCACCGGCACATCCAGATGGATGATGATGGCGCGCAGCTTCACCCGGGTGGTCTTGTCCCCGCCGAGCAGGATGGTATTGGTGCGTTCATCCGCCACCGCCAGAGGACGGCCCGGCTGACCCGGCGGCTGACCCGCCTGGGGTTGCCCCTGCTCCATGGCGTTGAGCACCCGGGCCACTTCGACCGCGGAGGCGTTCTCCAGATGGATCGCCTCCGCCACCTCCCCTTCGTCGGGCTGATCCACCCGCTGCACAATCAACACCAGACGCTCGATCACCTCCGCGTGATCCGAGACGATCAGCAGATTGCCTTCGTCGTGGGAGGCCATATGGGCCTTGGGACTGGCCATGGGACGCAGGGCGTTCATCAATTTCGTGGCGTTGACGTAACGCAGCTTGAATACCCGGGTCACCACCTCGCCCCCCCCGGTTCCCTCCTCCCCTCCCCGGGTCGTGCCGCTGTATTTCATCTCCGTGTCCGGAATGATCTTGATGGCGCCATTTTCCGTGGGCACGGCAATGTAGCCATGCACCTCCAGAATGGAGAGAAACATCCGGTAAAGCTCTTTTTCCGTCATGGGTTTGGAGGAGATGACGGTGACTTTACCTTTGATGTTTGGGTCAAGAATGAAGTTATGTCCCGTAGCCTGGGAAACGGTCTCCACCAGCGTGGACAGATCCGCGCCTTTGAGATTGAGGGTCAATTCCGCCGCGTACAGAGGTCCGGCCAGCCACAAGCCGACCACCACCTGCGCCCATATCAGAATCCGTACCCACATGGCTTCGATGGCATCCCCCGGAAACGTGTGTCCGTTCAGACAAGTGATTCAAACCGCACCCGGTTCGGGATGTTGATTTTTCGACCCGGCGGCAATGCGGGACGCAGGGCCTGAAAAGGCACCGCCTCCGGCGGCTGGTTGGGCGCGCCCGGGAATTGCTTCGCAATTCCCTTTTGAAAAGCGCGCCAAAGTCAAAAGCAAAGTCCCAAGGGCTTTGCCCTTGGAT
>JADGAB010000209.1 GCA_015232245.1 Magnetococcales bacterium
CGCCCGAGAATTGCTGCGCAATTCCCTTTTGAAAAGCGCGCCAAAGTCAAAAGCAAAGTCCCAAGGGCTTTGCCCCTGGACCCCACCAGGGGGATAATCCCCCTGGACCCCTGTCAAGTAAAACTACGCATCCCGAAATAGGCCTTTCTGAGTTACGTTAATTCAATTAATGTAACTCAGAACAAGGTCAGGCGATGGTTTTTTGCACTTGCTGGGCAAGCCGCTTGGCGGAAACCGGCAGAACTGTTTTCAACTCCTGGGCAAACAGGGAAATCCGGTACTCCTCGATCATCCAGCGCAAGAGCAGCAATTCCGGATCATGGAGATTCTCCCTGGCGTGACGGTCGGCCCGTTTCACATACTCGCGCCAGTAGGGGACGGTCTCGGCACTGCTCCGGGTATCCTTTTGGGGATCCCGGGCGCACCGCTCCAGACGAACCGTGATGGCTTGCAGATAGACCGGCAGTCGTTCCAGCCAGGGGTGCGGGGTGGACAGCAGAAAATCGACCGGCAACAATCGGGTCAACTGCTCTTTTATCTCCGGCACCGCCTCCTTCAGCACCTGGGGTGGGGCCTGGGAGATCATGCGGCGCACCAGGGCATACCCATCCAGGATTTTCTGCGCCACTCCCATCTCCTTGGCCACCGCCGCCGCCAAACGTCCCCGACCGGATTGCAACCGGGCGTGAAATTCGTCCGGATTCCGGATGATCTCCCCTTCCGGTGGCAGAAAGAGTTGCCGGATGGCCCGTTCGATTCCCTGATCCACCACGGCGGCATGGGGGCCCGATTTGCCCATGGTCAAAGTCAGAAAGGCCATGGATGCCTCCCGGGACAGCGTATGTTGACGCCGCAATCCCTGCAGCACCGAGGCCAGATGCAACATGAACAGCCGCACTAGACCCTGACGGGTGGACTGAATGGCCAGTAGCGGATCGTTCATCAGTCGCAATGACACCGATGCGCCATCATCCTGCAGTACCGGTATGCCGTGAATGCGTACCCCGCCCGCATCCAGAATGACGCTCTCCGGGATCGGCCCGAAATCCCAACGCAACAACCCTGAACGCTCCCATTCGGTTTTCGGCAGCTTGATCAACCGCTCCCGTGCGTCCGGACAGAGTTCGCTCTTGAGAGCCTCCAGATCCCGTCCCCGACCCAGGACGCGGGTGCCGGAGGCGTCCACGATCAGAAAATTCATGCGCAGATGATCCGGCAGGGAATCCTCCTGCCAGGCGTCCAGGGGGACATCCAGGCTGTATTTGACTTTCAATAATTGAATTAACGTGACCTTCAGTGAGCCGGTTGGCTTGGTGATCTGACCAAGACACCACTCCGAGGCCGTCGGCAACGGGACCAATGGCTTCCGGTATGCCTTGGGCAGGGCCTTCAACAATGCCTGAATCTTGTCCGGCAACAAACCCGGCACCAGCCACTCAAAGGGCAGAGGAGAGAGCAGATTCAATAACTCAATCGGTATGCGTGCGTTTACACCATCGTTGTGCCCGCCGGGATCAAAGGTGTATTCCAGGGGGTACTCCCGGCCATCGATGATCAGATGACCCGGAAAACGTTCCCCCCGGATCTCCCCGTCCTCCCGGCGCAACACATCCTTCCGCTCGAAACAGAGAATCCGCGGACTCTTCTTGCGCGCCTCGGCATACCACTCGTGAAACCGCCGGGCAGAGTGAATCGATGCCGGTACCAGGGCGTCGTAAAAGGCATACCGTTCCGGATCCGGGGTGAGCAGATCACGGCGGCGGGTTTTGTGCTCCAGATCCCGCACCTCGGCGATGAGGGCCTGATTGTGTACGAAAAAGGGGGCGCTGGAGTGAAACTGTCCCTCCACCAGGGCGGATTGAATGAAAATCTCCCGGGACTCCACCGGATTGATGGGGCCGAAATGGACCTTGCGGTTGGCCAGCAGCACCAGCCCGAACAGAGTGACCCGTTCCAGGGCCACCACCTGTCCGGCCTGCTTCTCCCAGTGGGCCTGGGAGTAGGCCCGCCGGCACATGGAACCTCCGGCCTTCTCCAGCCATTCGGGTTCCACCCGGGCGCAGGTGCGGGCATAGAGGCGGGTGGTCTCCACCAGTTCCGCGGCCACCACCCAGGGTGGGGGATGTCGATGCAGCGGCGAGCCGGGATGGACCCAGAATCGGCTCTCCCGGGCCCCCTGAAACTCCCGGTGATCGAGCTTGCAGCCGATGTTGCCCAACAGACCCGGCAGCAGCGCCTGATGGATCTCTTCATAGGTGGCCGGGGTTTCGTTGGGACGCAAGCCAAGTTCGAGACACATCTCTTCCAGTTGGGAATGGATCTCCAGCCACTCCCGCACCCGCACCCGGGAGAGAAAATGCTCTTTCAAAAAGCGTCGGAAGCTGTTGTGGCCCGGGTGATCCACCCGGGCTTGCCGGATGAAGGACCAGAGATTCAAAAAGGCCACGAAATCCGAATGGGCATCCTTGAATCGGGCGTGGGCCTGACGGGCCGCATCCCGACGTTCCAGGGGCTCTTCCCTGGGGTCGGGCACGCACATGGCCGCCACCAGAATGAGCATCTCTTTCAATCGGCCCCGCTCTCCTCCCTCCAGCAGGATCCGACCCAAAGCCGGAGGCACCGGCAGACGGGCCAACTGCCTGCCCACCCGGGTCAGATGACCGTCGGCGTCAAGGGCCCCCAACTCTTCCAGAAAACGCATCCCCTGTCCGATGGCCCGGGTGGCCGGCTGATCCACAAATGGAAAGGCATCGATCTCACCGATGCGCATGGCCTTCATTTGCAGAATGACCGCATCCAGCGGGGTGCGCAGAATCTCCGGATCGGTGAACTGGGGGCGGTTGAGATAATCCTCCTCCGAATAGAGTCGGATGCAGATCCCTTCCGCCATGCGTCCGCAGCGACCCTGGCGCTGATCCGCCGAGGAGCGGGAGGTTTTTTCCACCGGCAGACGCTGAATGCGTACCCGGTCGCTGATGCGGCTGATGCGCACCAGACCCGAATCCACTACATAACGCACCCCGGGCACCGTGATGGAGGTTTCCGCCACATTGGTGGCGAGAATCACCCGGCGCACCCCTCCGGACTGAAAAATCCGCTGCTGGTCCGCCCCGGGCAGTCGGGCGAACAGGGGCAGAATCTCCATTCGGGGGCCAAGCCCCTTGGCGAGGGTCTCGCCGATCTCCCGGATCTGTTGCTCACCGGGGAGAAAAACCAGAATATCCCCGTTCAAACCCGGCTTGGAGAGTTCCGTCACCGCCGCCACCACGGCGTTTTCCAGGCTGATCTCCTCGGCATCCTCCAGATCGTTTTCATCCTCTGTTTGCACCAGACGGGGACGATAGCGGGTCTCCACCGGATAGGTGCGGCCCGACACCTCGATCACCGGAGCCTGGTCGAAGTGGCGGGAGAACTTGTCCGCGTCCAGGGTGGCGGAACTGATGATCAGGCGGAATTCCGGCCTTTTCGGCAGGATCTGCTTCAGCAAGCCCAGCAGAAAATCGATGTTCAGGCTGCGTTCATGGGCCTCGTCCACCACGATGGCTTCGTAGCGGGTCAGCAGCCGGTCGCTTTGCATCTCCGCCAACAGAATGCCGTCGGTCATGATCTTGATCAGGGTGTTCGGCGCGGTGTGATCGTTGAAGCGCACCTTGTGTCCCACCAGCCGGTCCGACCCTTGCAAATCCTGGCTCAAGAAATCCGCGATGGAGCGGGCGGCGATGCGTCGTGGCTGGGTGATTCCCACCATGCCGGCGCTGCCCAGACCCAGTTCCAGACAGATTTTCGGCAACTGGGTGGTCTTGCCCGAACCCGTGGCACCCCGCACGATGGTTACCGGATTCTTCCGGATTGCGGCGGTGATCTCCGGGCGTTTGGCGGTGATGGGGAGTTCTTCCGGAAATTGCAACGGCGGAATCGAGGCCAGACGCTGGCTTTTTTTCTCCTGGGAGCGGCGGATGGCCTCAAGCAGCTCCTCGCATTGGGTCGGATCCGGGGGCGCGTCGCTGCGGGAGAGTCGGGTCAGCTCCAGCAGGCGTTTGCGCAGCGGGTGACGGTCCCGGATCATGCAGTGGTTGAGAATGTTTGGTCCGGGCAGGCGAGGCGGGATCAAGGGGTTTTCCACATGCGTTGTTTGACTTGCAGGGGTCCAGGGGGATTATCCCTGGGGTGGGGTCCAGGAATGAGGCCCTTGGGACGTTGCTTTTGGCGCGCTTTGCAAGAGGGAATCGCGAAGCAATTTCCGAGCGCGCCCAATTGGCCGCCGGAGGCGGCGCCGTTCCAAAGAGAAAGCTGCATGGTGCAAGCTGGAAGGCTCATGCGCTTGCGGGGTGGCGGGTAAAATAAAGATCATAACGCACACTCTCTCCTCTGACTACCCCATTGGGAGGGCTTCCGGCCAGAGGGTCGCCCAGTCTGGGACGTTTCACCACCACCCGTTGTCCGGCGCGCCTCAAGGCCGCCTCCAGCAGCAGATCCCCATCCGTATCTGCCCCCACCACCTCCCGCAACAGGCGCAGCTCCTTTTTCACCAAAGCGCTTTTGCAGCGTTCCGGGTGCATGGGATCCAGATAGATCACCTCCCATGCCTGGTCCGTGGCGGACAAGAGCCACTCCATGGCATTGCCCAACGCCAAGGTCAGCCGTTGCGCCTCGGGCAGTCCGGCCTCCCGGGCGTGACGCAAACCATCCTCCAGCAGGGCATGGACCACCGGGGAGCGTTCCACCATGGTCACTCGACACCCCAGCGCCGCCAGAATGAAGGCGTCCCGTCCCAGGCCGGGGGTGGCGTCGAGGATGGATGGACGCGGTTGACCGTTTTTCAAGCCCGCAGCCCGGGCCAGGGTCTGACGCAACCCCTCCTGACGACGCGCCTGGGCCAGAGATGCCGAAAAATCCACCGTCACCGGTTGACCCCGCCCCCGCTCCCGTTGCAGCAGTTCCAGCCGCTCCGGCGTGACGCAAAGTACCAGCCGATCCGCGGTTTGCTCCCAGTCCACCAGTTCAAGGGCGCATCTTTCCGCCAGTTGTTGGGCATGCCGCCGCTCTCCTGGTTGCGAAGCGGATACAACCAGGGGAGAAAAAACGGGTTTCACACGTTGAACCGGAAGTGCATCACATCCCCATCCACGACCGGATAGTCCCGCCCCTCCACCCGCAGCAGACCTTTCTCCTTGGCGCCCAGCTCTCCCCCGGAGGAGATGTAGTCCTGATAGGCGATCACCTCGGCGCGAATGAAACCCCGCTGGAAATCGGTATGGATGGCGCCCGCCGCGTCATAGGCCGTGGCCCCCTGGGGAATGGTCCATGCCCGGGTCTCCTGGGGACCGGCGGTGAAGTAGGTCATCAGGCCCAGCAGATGGTAGGCGGTATGCACCAGCCGGTCCAGACCGGACTCCTCCAGACCCAGATCGGTCAGAAACACCCGGGTCTCCTCGCTGTTCAACTCGGCGATTTCCGCCTCGATGGCCCCGCATATGGCCACCACCCCGGCCCCTTCCGCGGCGGCCCGGGCGCGAACCGCATCCACCAGCGGGTGTTCCCCGGGTTTTTGCGCAATCGCCACCTCGGCCTCGGCCACATTGCACACATACATCACCGGCTTGGCGGTGAGCAGAAACATCTCCCGAATGGTCGGTTGATCCGCGGCGGAGAGCTTCTGAAGCCGTACCGGAATCCCGGAATCCAAACCCGCCATGAGGGATTCGTAGAGATCCACCAAAGCCTTGGACTCCTTGTCTCCGAAACGGGCCTTCTGCACCAGGGACTTGTGACGCTTCTCCAATGAGGCCAGATCCGCCAGCATCAGTTCGGTGTCGATGATGTCGATATCCCTTACCGGGTCCACCCGGTCGTGGACATGGGTGATGTCGTCATCCACGAAACAGCGCACCACATGGGCCACCGCCTCCACTTGACGAATGTGCCCGAGAAACTGATTGCCCAGCCCTTCCCCCTTGCTGGCCCCCTTCACCAGACCGGCGATGTCCAGAAACTCCATGACCGCCGGGATTTTCCGTTTGGGTTTCAGCAAAGCGGTCAGGGCGTCCAGACGGGGATCGTTCACCGCCACGATCCCCTGATTGGGCTCGATGGTGCAGAAGGGATAGTTGGCCATCTCCGCGCCGGCGGCGGTCAGGGCGTTGAATATGGTTGACTT
>JADGAB010000020.1 GCA_015232245.1 Magnetococcales bacterium
TCTTTTGTAAAGCGCGCCAAAGTCAAAAGCAAAGTCAAAACCCTGGGGGAGGAATCCCCCAGACCCCCGCTTTTTTTTCACAAGTTTGTCTTCATGGCACGGCCCGGCTTATAACGCCTTGCGGATCCGTCGCAACTCCTCAAGCTTGCGAACCTCGAAACCGCTGATGGATTGGGCGTTCTCCGGGGTGGGTTCGTGATAATAAACCCGCAACAGCCGCAGACGCTCCACCTCCGACGGGGTGAGGGGCGGTTCCCAGGGGTGGATGATCAGCCAGTCCGCGGCAATCCGCACCAGCTTTTCGTTGGCGGGAAAATCCCGATAGGAGATCACACGGCGCATGCCGCTCGGCACCCCGTGGGCCACGCCCCAACTCCCCGCAGCCCGCTCCCCCCCCGCAAGGGTCCGACCCGCCACGGTCATGCCTCCGCTCCAGGCGGACCAGTCCACACTCCGATCCGCATCCCGGTAAGCCTCCACCGTCACCACCCGATCCCCGGGCACACGGTTGGGAGAGTCCAGCACGTGGATCTTGTCGTTCCATCGGGCGGTCAGAATCACATGATAGATGCCACTCCCCTGGCGGGGCGCCAAAACCACAATCCGCAGATCCTTGGCCGGAAAGCCGCTCTCTTGCAGCAATAAAAGCTTGGCAACCGCGTAATCCTCGCAATCCCCGCCGTTCGGGTAGGAGTCAACCGGGGCCAGCCAGATGTTTTCCGGATCGTCGGTGTAGCGGATGTGACGGTTGACCAACTCCTGGACGCTCTGCAGACGGGTCGGTATGGGCAAACCCCGGATCATGGCCAGATCCGCATCCCAGCCAGTGGGTTTCCGTTGGGCGTGGATCGCCAGCACCTGGGCGAGCTTGTCGCTGCGTCCGCTGGCGTCCGTCGATTGACCGGCGGAGTCGTCGAACAGCCAGGTAGACAACTGGCCAGAGGCCCCGACACCCGCAGCGGGTGTCAGGGCGCAAAGCATGATGAGCGGAGATGCCAGCCAGAGGCGGCGCAGCCGAGGTGTCAAACGTGATGGGGGCGCAGCAGAGCGAACAGACATGGCCAGGCCAGAAGATACAAAGCCCCCGCCAGATAAAGGTTGGCGGAGAGTCCCACACTTACGGCCACGATGGGAACCAGAACCGCTCCCATCACGGAAAACATGCCATTGATTCCCCATGCCCACAGAAAGAAATGCTCCTTTCCGAGTCGCGCCAGCCAGGACATCCCGGTGGCAAACGGAAATCCCATGAGAAAAGCCAATGGAAACAACAATAGAATGCAGACCCCCACCCGCCATTCCAGGGAACCGGTGGCAGGCAGCCAGTGATCCAGCCCGATGCCGTAAATCCCCAGAATCACCGCGATGGCCATGAAAATGCGCGGCATGACGGTTTTGACCTGCTCCAGAAAATATCCCGACACCAAAGAGCCCAGACCGGTGCTGATCAACATGCCGGTAATGAGAATGCCCGTGGAGATGACCGCATTCCCGAGCACGCTGATGAATTTGCCGATCAGGGCGATCTCCACCAGAATATAGCCCAGTCCCAACGCGAAGAAATAGCCCAGAATGCCGAATTTTCCCGCCTGGCGGGAAAAAATGGTGCGCCAACTGAAAATCAGCGGCAAAGAGAGCAGCACCAGTCCGGCAATGGCGGCCTGACCCAGGGTGAACCATAACAGAAGATAACCCCATTCGTCGGAAATGGCCTCCAGGCGTCCGACAAAATGGTGCAGCTTGTCCAGGCTCACATAGCCGGAAAAATAGGGTCGGTCATCGGTCAGCGAGGCGATGTCAAAAGGATAGAGCTTGAGCAGCCCCATATCCTCCCGATGCATCATCCGGTCCAGCAACAGGCTGTAAAGGGCGCTCACCGAGGTGTCCACCCCCTCGTCCTCCGGGGTTTCGACCTGAGAGTCCGGGGAGTCAATGTTCCCCTCTTCCAGAATGGAACGGCTGTAACTGGTCAGCATGCGCACCCCGTCCCCCTGGAACCGCTCGCCAGGACGATACACCACCCCGAAAGCCATCTCCCGGCAATGGGCATCCAGACGGGTAATCTCCTCGGAGGTGAAGCCCCCCTGCTTGTAGAGCACCGTGGTGGTCGAAAGAGGTACGTGCAGCACATAAAACGAATTCGGGGCCCCCTTGCCCGCCACCTGATGCCCGGCTTCGGCCATGGTGGCGAACAGTCGCAAGGTGGATTTCGGTGGATTCTCCTTGTTCCATACCGTCACCGCCAACACCCCGCCGGGCTCCAGCGCCCGCATGTAGGCGGCCATGGCTTCCCGGGTGTAGATGTATTTCTCCGTGACGGCAAATCCCCCGGGGCTCGACAGACCGGTGGAATCCGCCAGACTCAGATCGATGACCTTGAATTTCTGCTCCGTGGCCCGCACGAAGAGTTGACCATCCATGGGGATGATGGAAAGCCGGGGATCGGCGAGAATGTTGCCGGTGAACTGACGAATTTCATCATCGGCAAAGGCTTTCAGGATCATCGGATTGCCTTCCGCCACCGTCACCTGACCGGCGTTCGCCGCCAGGGCGACCCGGGTGGAGATCCCGCCCCCGAACTGCACGATGAACACCTTGTCGGGTTTGGGCTGCACCAGATAAGGCATGTGCATGGGCAGAAAACGATAATAGATCTCCTGTTCCGGCGGGATGGCCTTCATGATGCCGATGGGGCCATCGCTGTCGATGTACATCCCCAGATAGGTGTTGGTCGGCAACTCCTCCATGTTCAGGGAGGCCATGTCGCTCAAGCCCGGGGCGAAGTGAAAATAGGAGCTGCCATAGATTTCCAGCAGTCCGTGGGCGCCGTAGGCGTGATAGACCCGTTTGGAGTCCGGGAACTTGGCGGCGTAGCTGACCCCCTTGTAGGGGGAGACGCTGATCTGGGGCAGAGCGAACAGCAACCCCACCGCCACAAGCGCGGAGACCGAAACCATCCCGACGGCGCGCCGGTCCTGACTCATGGCAAACCACAGCAGGGCCGATCCCCACCACATCAGCAGGGGCAGCAGCAGCAGGTATTCCGGGGGAATCACCAGCATGAGCACCAGACAGGTGATGCCGGTTATCCCGGAGCCGATCATGTCCGAGGCATAGGTCAGTTGAAAGCGTTGACTGCCGGTCATGAAGGCGATGCCCAACAGCAGGGCCCCCACGAGAAACGGCACGGCATAGCTGATGAAATTGAACAGAAGTTTCCAGAACTGATCGGCATCCGCCAGCAGGAAAATCGGGTTGAACTGGATCTGCTGGGCGCAGACATTGCCCAGCACGATCAGCGGGCCATAGACCAGAAAAGCGATCCGGGCGATCCCGTCCCTGTGGCGGTTGAAAAAGTCGTTGCCCAGACACATGATCGCGCTGGCCAGACCAAAGCCGAACATGGCCACGCTCACCACCAGGGAGCCGAAGTGGGCCCAGCCGGAGATGGAGTAGAGCCGTATGACGATGATCTGCAGGGCGATGATGGTGCCTGCGGTCAGAAACACCGACAGAAGAAAAAACCAGCGGTCCGCGACCGGAGTCGCGGTACCGTGGTCCGAGGTTCGGGTCACTTCAAGCCTCTTCCGCTCCAGGTGCCACCTTCCTGCTTGGTGAACGGTACGAAGGAGACCGATTTCTTGCCGTTATACACATCCTTGCGGGTGATGGTGATTTTTCCTTCGGCATCCACCTCTTTGCGCACTTCCAGGAGGGTCTGCTTGCCCGGAGGCCCCACCGGAATCACCATGACTCCGCCCGGAGCCAGCTGCTTGAGCAAAGGCGGCGGGATGTGGTCGATGGCGCAGGTGACGATGATCTTGTTGAAGGGGGCCTTCTCTTCCCAGCCGTAGTAGCCGTCCCCGGATTTCAGATGAACGTTGGCGTACTCCGCGTGACCGGCGGCCAGGAGCTTTTTGTAGAGTTCCGAGGTGCGCTTGTGGAGGGGTTCGATGATCTCCACCGTGTGGACATGGTTGGAAAGATGGGCCAGAATCGCCGACTGGTAGCCGGAACCGGTACCGATTTCCAGTACCTTGTCCGAGGGCTGGACATCCAGCGCGGAGGTCATGCGCATCACCAGATGGGGGCCGGAGATGGTCACTCCATGGCCGATATCCAGGAACGCATGGTCATAGGCGCGGGGTTTGTTTCTCTCCAGGGTGAACTCTTCCCGGGGGGTCAGCAGAAAGGCCCGGTTCTCCTTGTCGCGCCAGAGATCCTTGTTGTGCTTGAGGGCCAGGAAACGATCATAACGCCAGGCGATCATTTTTTTGTCCTGGAGCGTCATCACCTTCATGGACTCCAGGTAGGCCGCCTTGTCCGTATCCACCGGAACCGGCAGGGTGGCCACATCGAAAGCGGGCGCATGTTCCGCGTGACCGGCAATGGGAGTGGCGATAAAAAGAACAGTAACCAAACAAACAACTTTGTGTATGTTGCGGTAAATCATGATATCCTCGAAGACGTTGGGATCCGGTCTGGAACAGGTGCAAAGGCAGGCGTGGACAGTGAATGCGTCATGAACGTTCTTGATTTCTCCTTCCCTGGGTTTACGTGTGCGCAGGGCGAGGAGCCTGCGCAGGTCAATTTTTCCAAGGTAAAAATCAACTGTACCACAGATCGGGTTTGTCAGCCAGTTTTTATTCCAGGTGTGGGCCGCGACGAGGAGTGGCGAGGGGGTGTGATGGTTCATTCCATACAAAACCCCATGTCGACCCTCATTATACCGTGTCCATTTCGGGATGCGTTGTTTTGGATGGGGGGGCTGAACACCAGTGGCGAGTTGTAATCTTGCAAGGCCATCAGGTCCAGGCTATTCTGTTGATGATCGGATTTGACTGGCTCATTGGAGGGCATGCACAACAAGATCGGCCTGATGCAGGGAATGGCTCATGATTTTTCAGGCAGGTGGTTGTTTGAGATGGAAATCATGGCGTTGCACGAAGCCATGGCAGTCCTGATTGGGTGAGTTGACCCCCTCAGGTGCGATTCCGCCGGAAGAGTCGCTTTTCTTCGTTGAACGGTTACACTCAAACAAGGCTATGAAAATTGATGAAAATCATCATTCAATCCTCTCTGATTCTGTTGCTGGTCATGTTCTGTCAGTCAGAAACAGCGCGTGCTGGTGACGTTACATCTTTAAATATCAATGATTTTTACCCGATGAGTATGGGAAACAATTGGTCATACAAAGTCAGTGACTCTGTTGATGGGAAAACGACAACATCAACATCAATATCAACAGTGACAGGAACTGAATTTGTCAATGGCAACAATTCAACCGTTCTGACTTATAGTGACGGAGGTAAAACATATTTATATAGTGACAGTAGTGGATTTTACAGAACAAAAGAGTCGGATTCAACCTACACTGCAACCTATTCTCCTCCCATAAAATATGCAAATTCACAAACAGTCATTGGTGATACATACTCAAGCACCGGTACTGTCAATATCACCTTGGCAGGATTCGGATCTGCTGTTTTTAATTACACCTCTGGCGTATCTATTATTGGATTTGAAAGTGTTGCAATTGCTGCCGGAACTTTCAATGCTGTCAAGGTTCAAATGTCTGTCAATATTTGGATAACCACCAATGGGAACACTCTCAGTAAAACACAAATTCAGGACATGTGGTTTGTTTCTGGTCTTGGCATAATAAAACATAATATTAATTCAACAATATCTCTTTATGGTCAATCAACAATGACGTCAGAAGTCAGCGAACTGATTACATCAAATCTTCTGCCAAGTCATTTGTTGACCGTTTCAACTTCTGGATCTGGTACTGTTGTCAGTACACCTGCAGGCATCACTTGTGGAAGCGAGTGCACAAAATTTTATAATGCGGGGACTCCTGTTACACTAACTGCCACGCCATCTGTAGGTTATCTTTTTGGCGGTTGGCAAGGTGATTGTTCAGGGAGCGGAACTTGTTCTTTAACGATAACGACCGCCAAGAATGCAACAGCGACATTTAAATTGAATACCATCAAACTGGATATAGACGGAAACGGTCAAGTCGATGCCGCGGACGGCGTGCTGATTCTGCGCGCATTGAGTGGCGCACCCACGATCGACACCGGTCTGACCATGCCGGCAGGCATGACCAGCGACAAGGCGATTCAGACCATCAGGGCATTGGGGACACTTCTGGATGCAGACGGCAATGGCACTGTGGATGCCACCGATGGGGTGTTGATCTTGAGATATCTGAGTGGCGCTCCTGTCATTGATATCGGTCTGGTGCTGCCAACATCCCAGAACAATGACTCGGTGATGCAGACCATCAAGGGCATGGTCGGCAACGGGCAATAACGGCATACCGCATACGGAAGTTTTTGCTGTGTGTACTGGTTCAGCAAAAAACCGACAAATGGCCTTTCTGGACAAGCCACCTTTGCTCCTTCTCAGGTACCCTCGGTATGCCGCGCCATGGAGGGTGTTTTGAGCGGATCATTCCGTGCTGATGGTTTGGGTGTTGTGCTGCAGCGCCGCGTGCAGAATGAACCAGGCCAGATTGGCGCATTTGATCCGGTCCGGATAGTCGAGAAATCCCCCCACCAGTTCCAGTTTGCCCAATGGTCTGGCCTCGGCCTCCGGGGCAACCGGATGGCCGTGCAAGAACGCGGTCATTTGTCGCATCAGCTTCTCCGCTTCGTCAACCCGCAACCCCTCCAGCGCCTCGGTCATCATGGAGGTCGATGCCACGGAGACCGAACAGCCAACGCCCTCGAAACCGGCTGCCTGAATCACGCCGTCTTCAATCCGCAGGGAAACGCTGAACTCATCCCCGCAGGTGGGATTGAACCCGCAGGCCCGATGGGTGGTGTTTGCTGGTATCTGCATGTAATGAAAAGGATTCCTGTTGTGATCAAGAATCACCTCCTCGTAGAGTTCACGATCCATCTTCATGGCAGGTTCCTTTCCTGATTGAGGCGTTGCCGGAGCCATTCCTGGACCGGGGCCGGTTTGATCGTTTGCAACAGTTCGTCGGCAAACCCTTGAATCAAAAGCAATCGGGCGGCATCGACATCCAACCCGCGACTTTGCAGATAAAACATGGCCTCCGGATTCATGCCGCCCACGGTTGCCCCGTGACTGCATTGCACGGCGTCGCTGTGGATCTCCAGTTGGGGTTTGGCGTCGATTTCCGCGGTGTCGGTCAACAGCAGGTTGGCGGTTTTTTGCTCTGCCTGGATGTTCTGCAGATCTGGAGGAATGCGGATCACCCCATTGAACACGCCTCGGGCATGTCCATCCAGCACGCTCTTGAACAGTTGCCGGGAGCGGGTGTTGGAGCAGGTGTGGTGCAACCACGAGTGCAGATCCATGTGTTGCCGTCGGCCAGCCAGAAACAAGCCCTCCTGGAAGCATTCCGCCTCCGCGCCAGCCAGAGTGATCTGCAACTCCTGACGGGTCAGTTCCCCGCCTGCGGCAAAGATTCTGGAATCCAACCGGCTGCCCTCCTTTTGGGTGGCCTGCACGGAGCCCACATGCCAGGCCAGCTCGCTTTCTCCCAACAGCAGCAGGTGTTCCAGTCTGGCCTGGGGCTCCAGAACCAGCGTTGTACGGGCGTTGCTGAAATGGGCTCCCTGACCCAGGGTGAGATAACTCTCGATCACCAGAGCCTGCGCACTCTTGCCGACGATCACCAGGTTCCAGGGGAAGGTGACGATCGGCTCCTGAAAGGGTGTGGTGAGAAAAAGCAGTTGCAGGGGCTTGATCAGTTGAACGCCCGCCGGGATGTGGACAAAGGCGCCATCCAGCCACAAGGCTTGATTGAGCTCGGCAAACCCCTGATCATGGCCGGTCAGAACAGGTTCGAGCCAGGGACTCAGCATGGCGGGAGATTCATCGGCGATTCTGGCCATGCTGGCCACCTGGACTGCGTTGGGCAGATCGTCCAGACAGGACAACCGGCGGGAGAGCAGACCATTGATGAATACCAGTCGATGGCTTGCCTGACGGTCCACGAGAAAAGGATCAAGATCCTCCAGGTACAGGCCGACGCAACCCCCCGTGTAGAGGGCGTAGGGAGTCTGGGACAACCGCCGGGTGGAGGTGTATTTCCAGTTCTCCAGTTTCTGGGTGGGCAGGTCCGTTTGCATGACCCGTTGCATGGCCGCCTGTCGGGAGCGCCGGATCTGCCAGGCGTTCCAGCCCGGCAGATGGGTGCTGTTGTCGTGGAATTCCCTTTGATAGGTGTGCAATGCGCTGCTCATGTCGCCACCTCCTCCAGCCAGCCGTATCCCTGTTTTTCCAGATCCTGGGCCAGGGCCATGCCCCCGGAGAGGATGATCCTCCCTTCCATGAGAACATGCACATGGTCGGGGTGAACCAGATCGAGCAGACGCGGATAGTGGGTGATGAGCAGCATGGAGCGCTGCGCATCCCGCATGGCGTTGATCCCTTCGGCCACCAGGGCCAGGGCGTCGATATCCAGTCCGGAATCGATTTCGTCGAGAATGGCCAGACGGGGTTCCAGAACCATCATCTGCAGAAGTTCATTGCGCTTTTTCTCCCCTCCCGAGAAACCCACGTTCACCGGTCTGAGCAGCCACTCCCCGGAAAGCCCAAGCCGTTTTGACCGTTGGTCGAGGTGATCACGAAAGGCCAGGGCATCCATTGCCGGCAATCCTCGATGACGTTGCCTGGCGTTGAAGGCCTCTTTCAACAGGCGGACATTGCTGATCCCCGGGAGCTCCACCGGATTCTGGAAGCCCAGAAAGAGCCCTTTTCCGGCCCGCTCCTCCGGGGCCATGACCAGGAGATTCTCGCCCTGATAGAACACGCTTCCGGCAGTCACCTGGCACTCTTCCCGACCGGCCAGAAGGTTGGCCAGGGTGCTTTTGCCGGAACCGTTGGGGCCCATGATGGCATGGACCTCCCCGGGTTTCAGCTCCAGTTCCAATCCTCTCAGGATGGGTTTGTCCATCACCGCGACATGCAGATTGCTAATTTCCAGAATGTTCATCCCACACTCCCCTCCAGGCTGACAGCAAGGAGCTTGCGCGCTTCCACGGAGAACTCCATGGGGAGTTCGCGCAACACTTCTTGACAGAAACCGTTGACGATCAAGGAAACCGCCTCCTCGTTGCTCAGGCCCCGTTGTCGGCAATAAAACAGTTGATCCTCGCTGATGCGGGAGGTGGTGGCTTCATGTTCCACTCTGGCGCTGTGATTTTTCACCTCAAGATAGGGGTGGGTGTGGGCGGAACAGTGCTCCCCCAGCAGCAGGGAGTCGCATTGACTGTGATTGCGCGCTCCACTCGCTCCCGGCAGCACCTTGACCAGTCCCCGATAGGCGTTGTGACCGTGCCCGGCGGAGATCCCTTTGCTCAAAATCGTGCTGCTGGTGTTGGGGCCGATGTGAATCATCTTGGTGCCGGTGTCGGCCTGCTGGTGATGATTGGTCAAGGCCACGGAATGAAACCGTCCGCTGGATCCCGCCCCCCGCAGGATGACGCTGGGATATTTCCAGGTGATGGCCGAGCCGGTCTCCACCTGGGTCCAGGAGATGCGGGAGTGGTCTCCCCGGCACTCCCCACGCTTGGTCACAAAATTGTAGATGCCTCCCCGTCCTTCGGCGTCTCCGGGGTACCAGTTCTGCACAGTGGAATAGGCGATCTCCGCCCCTTCCATGGCGATCAACTCCACCACGGCGGCATGCAGTTGATTCCGGTCCCGTTGCGGCGCCGAGCACCCTTCCAGATAACCCACCTGGCTGTATTCGTCCGCGATGATCAGGGTGCGTTCGAATTGGCCGGTGCGGGCCGCGTTGATGCGGAAATAGGTGGAAAGCTCCATGGGACAACGCACCCCGGGAGGGATGTAGCAGAACGTGCCGTCGCTGAAGACCGCCGCGTTGAGAGCCGCGAAAAAATTGTCTTCGGGCGGCACGACCGAACCCAGATAACGGTGTACCAGCGCTCCATGCTTCTGGAGCGCCTCGGACATGGAGCAGAACAGAATCCCCATTTCGGCCAGTTTCTTCTGATGGGTGGTGGCCACCGAAACGCTGTCGAACACCGCATCCACCGCCACGCCCGCCAGTGTCAACCGTTCGTCCAGGGGAATGCCCAGTTTTTCGTAGGTGGCCAGCAGTGCCGGATCCACATCCTCGAGCGCCACAGTGCCCGGATTGCCGACAGGAGCCGAGTAGTAGCTGATGCCCTGGTAGTCGATGGGAGGATAGCGCACGCTCGACCAGTTCGGTTCGGTCATCTCCAGCCAAAGGCGATAGGCGGCCAGACGCCACTCCAGCATGAATTCCGGCTCCTGCTTCTTGAAGGAGATCAGCCGGATCACCTCTTCATCGAGGCCCTGGGGAATGGTGTCGGACTCAATCGGCGTGACGAATCCATATTTGTAACTGCGCGCCATGGCGCTGGCGACAGCGGGTGTGTCGTTCATGGAGGCAGGCTCCTTGCAATGGAAACCATCGGTGAAGACAAAGTGTGCGGATTCGGGCTGGAACAATATTTCCGATCCGCTTGTCGTCACTTAATAAGACCATTTCAGTCTCATTTTAGTTCCGGTCGGCTTGCCTGCCGGAGCGTTGTGTCAGGATGGGGTGGGTTTGTTGCTGGTCAGGCGGCTGTAGAGGGCCTGGCGGGTAATGCCCAGCAGGGCGGCGGCGACACTTTTTTTGCCGTCGGCCCGGAGCAGGGCTTCGCGGATGAGCAGTTCTTCGGTCTCTTTGAGGGTGGGAAAGCGGGTTTCGGAAAACCGGATGGAGGGTTCCGGGTCGTCGCCATGAACAGGGGGGGAGGGGCGTCCGTTGCGTCCGGGTTGCAGGGCGCGGAAGCAGTCCAGGGACATCACATGGCCTTCGTGGCGTGAAACCGCGTCGAAGACCATGGCCTTGAGTTCGCGCACATTGCCCGGAAAGGGATAGACCGCCAGATGGTCGAACAGGGCCTGGGGTGGGGTGGGGATGGGTCGGTTGAGAGCCGCGGCGGCCTCTTCGAGGAAATTGACCGTCAGCAGGGGAATATCCTCCTTGCGCTCCCGCAGCGGCGGAATGTGCAACTGGTGGAACGAGAGGCGATAGAAGAGATCCCGGCGCAGCACCCCTGTGGCGACCAGTTCGTTCGGATCCCGGTGGGTGGCGGCGACGATCCGGACATCGGTGCGCACCGGATGATCCGTTCCCAGGGGCAGATATTGTTTCTCTTGCAAGAAACGCAGCAGTTTGATCTGGGCCGCCGGGCCGATGTCGCCGATCTCATCCAGAAAAAGGGTGCCTCCGGCTGCCTGGGCCACAAGACCTTTCCGGTCCTGTTCCGCCCCGGTGAAGGCCCCGCGGCGATGACCGAACAGGGTGTCGGCGAAAATCAGTTCGTCCAGGCCGGCGACATTCTCGGCGATGAAGGCGCCGGTGCGATTGCTGGCGTCATGGCAGGCCCGGGCGAACAGCTCCTTGCCCGCGCCGGTCTCTCCGGTGATGAGCAGAGGCTCGGGGGAGAGGGAAACGGCCTCGACATACTTGAACAACTGATGCATCAGACGGCTGCGGGTCAGGATCGACGCGAAGGCGGAGGGGTTGGCGGGAGTCGTGGTGTTGAGTTGACGACGGATCGCGTTGAGTTCCGAACGCAGATTGAAGATCCGCATGGCGTTCTGCACGCTGGTGACCAGTCGGTCCGGGTCGGCGGGTTTGAGCAGATAATCGATGGCGCCGTGTTTCATGCAGGTGACCGCCGAGTCGATATCCTGGGAGCCGGTCATCACGATCACCTGCACTTCCGGATGGAGCCGGGTGATCTCCGGGAGCAGCTCCTGACCGGAACAGTGGGGCATCATCAGGTCCAGCACCACCACGCCCACCGGGGTGTCGTTCAACAGGGAGAGAAGGTTGCGGTTGTCGTTCAGGGCGACGATGGCGCTGTATCCGGCGTTCATCAGCCACAGACGGGTGGCGTTGAGGATCCATTCGTCGTCGTCCACCAGGACAATCGTGGGAGCGGTGAGGCGGGCTGTCATGGGTTGTCATCCTGCCCGGGAGGGGTGGCGTTTGTTGGTACTCATCTGAGCCAGTCAATGATACCATGCAAGGGAATGTTATCCCAATTCGCGTAGGATCGCCAGCGCTCTGTACAAAAGAGTGCCGCAGAGGGGAGGGGGATGATGAGTTCGACCGGGCCAGATCATACCGAACCGCTCAACCGCTCCCTGGACCGGACGGTGATCGGTCTGTTGCCATTGCTGGTTTTTCTGGCGTTGCTGGTGTCGAGCGTCGGGATTGTCGTGTGGTTTTCCCAGAGCCAGAAAAGCAGTCTGAAGCAGGAGTTTCAGGAGAACATGCTGGGGATCGGCACCCTGAAGGCGCGGCAGATCGACGACTGGGTGGAGCAGTATTATCGGGATGCGTTGTTGTTGCAGACCAGTTCCCTGTTGTCCCAGGGGGTTGCCCAGTGGGTGAGCAAAGGTCGCGGACAGGATGAAATGTCCCGTGTGCTCATCCAGCGGTTGCACTCCAGAAAGTCCTTGTTGCAATACCAGGAGATTCTGCTGCTTTCGGAGAACGGGGAGGTGTGGTTGGCCACCTCATCCGATGCCCGGGTGGATGAGGATCTGCAACGCCTGGTGCGGCAGGCCATGGGGGATGGACAGGTCCGTTTTTCATCGATTCGTCGCAATCCAGCCCCTTCCGGGGGCATCCGTCTGTATGTGGTGGTCCCTCTGGAGCGGGAGGCTGCCCAGGGGGGTGGACGTATTGCCGCGCTGCTGCTGTCCATCGATGTGCATCAATTCCTCTATCCGCTGCTCAACGAATGGCCGACCCCCAGCCGCACGGCTGAAACCTTGCTGGTGACCCGGGAAGGGGAAGAGGTGGTTTTTCTCAATGAACTGCGTCATCGCAAGAACAGCGCGTTGCAATTCCGTTTGCCGATTGTCCAGGAGAGTCCCACCCCGGCGGTGCGTGGCGTGCTGGGGGAGCGGGGCATCATGGAAGGGCTGGATTACCGTCTGGAACCGGTGCTGGCCGCCACCATTCCCATGCGGCGCATGCCATGGGTGATGGTGGCCAAGATCGATCAGGAGGAGGTGTACGCCCCTTTGCGGATGCAGACCTGGTTTTCCGTGGTGGGGATTCTGTTCGTGCTGGCCATGACCATCGTGGGCTTGCGTTTGTGGTGGGTCAACAACACCCAGGCTCTGTTGCGCAAGGGCGTGGACCGGCTCAATCGCTCCCAGCAGCTTGCCCTGGTGGGCAGTTGGGATTGGGATCCCTATCCGGACCGGGAGGAGTGGTCCGAAACCCTGTATGCCCTGCTGGGCCTGCCGACAGGTTCGGTGGAGGCCAACCGGATCACCTTTCAGCAATGCATCCATCCGGACGACCGGGCCCAGGTGATGTGGGAGCTGTATGACCGGCTGGAAAACGGGGAGAGCTTCATGCGCTCCTATCGGATCGTGCGTCCGGACGGTCAGGTATGCTTCGTGCTGGAGAAGGGGGCGGTGTTCCGGGGTCGCTCCGGGAAGATCAACCGGGTGCTGGGGGTGTTGCGGGATGTGACCGAACGCAAAACCGCTGAGGCGCAAGAACAATTCTACATCAAGCAGTTGGAAAAGTCAAACCGGGCCTATCGCGCCTTGAGTCGCTGCAATGCCATCGGCTATTACGCCCGGGAAGAGGGTCGGTTGTTCCGGGATGTCTGCACCATCATTCAGGAGTGTTGCGGTTATCGTCTGGTGTGGATCGGTCTGGCGGAACAGGGACCGGAGCGCCGTGTGCGTCCTGTGGCCCATGCCGGATTCGACGCCCGGTGCCTGGAGGAGCTGAACCTCTCCTGGGGGGATGCGGCAGCCGGGTATGGCCCCGCCGGCGAGGCCATCCGTACCGGTCAGCCGGTATTGAATCAGGATCCGGATGTCTATCCGTGCCTGTTCTCCGGATTCGAAAGTGACCGGGAGGGGGGATACGCCAGTTCCGCGGCTTTTCCCGTCTGTTACGCGGAGCAGTGTCTGGGGGTGCTCAACGTTTATTCCGATCAGTCGGATGCCTTTGTGGACGAGGAGGTGCAACTGCTGCGGGAGATCGCCGCCAACGTGGCCCACAGCCTTCATTTGTTGCGGTTGCGGCACAGACAGCAGCAGGACGAATTCGCGGTGCGGCGGCATCGTTCCCAGTTGCAGGCCGTTTTCGACGCCTCCAGCGCCTCGATTCTGCAGATGGATCTCTCCGGGCAGATTCTGCTGGCCAACCGGAGCATGATGGAGATGTTCGGTTATGCCAGGGAGGAGCTGTCGGAGCTCTCCTATTTCGATCTGCTTCACCCCAGTCAACGGGAAGCGGCCAAAGAGAGTCTCACCAGTCTGATCCAGGTGGATGCGGAATTGCTCTGCAGGCGTCGGGACGGCTCCACCTTCTGGGGCCATCTGATGGGACGGCGGATGCCGGAGTTGTCCGACATGGCGCACAGCGCGATTGCCATCATCACCGACAGCACGGAACGCAAGGCGGCGGAATCCGCTCTGCAGAGCGCCCGGGATGAGGCGGTCCGGGCCAACAAGGCCAAAAACGTCTTTCTGGCCAGCATCAGCCACGAAATCCGCACCCCTTTGCACGCGGTGATCAACCTGGGCTTTCTGGCCTCCCTCCACTCCCGGGATCCGGTGATCGACAACTATCTGTTGCAGATCCAGGAGGCGGGCAAAGCCCTCTCCCGGATCATCGATGACCTGTTGGACCTCTCCAAGGTGGAGGCCGGGGCGTTGGTCATGGAACCTGTCCCGTTCCGGCTGATGGATGTGCTCGATAACCTGATGACCCTGGTCAACACGTTGAATCGCAAACCGTTGGAACTGCTGGTGATGGTAGCGCCGGAGACTCCGTTGACGCTGCATGGGGATCCCCAGCGGCTGGGGCAGGTGCTGTTGAATCTGATGAGCAACGCCCTCAAGTTCACCGATCAGGGACGGGTGGAACTGCGGGTGGCGTTGGTTCATGCCGGGGACCGGGAGGCGGTGTTGCGATTTGCCGTGACGGATACCGGCTGCGGCATGGAGGAGAGTCAGTTGCGTCAGCTTTTCCAGCCGTTCTACCAGGGGGAGAATGGTTTGGCGCGGCGTCTGGGAGGGGCCGGGCTGGGACTGGCCATCAGTCGTCATCTGGTGACCCTGATGGGCGGAGAGTTTGCCATCGACAGCCAACCCGGCCAGGGGAGCCGTTTCTCTTTTACCGCGCTCTTTGGCGTCACGGAGCAGTCGGTGGTGGGGGGGCAGGCCGGAGTGCCCGGCCTGCAGGAGGATCTGCAAATCTCTCTGGAACAGCTGTCCGGAGCGCGGGTGCTGGTGGTGGAGGATGTGGAGATCAATCAACGGATCATTCTGGAGCTGTTGCGCCGGGTCGGTGTGGAGGTCAAGGTGGCCGGCAGCGGAGGAGAGGCCATGGCGTTGGTGGACAGCCATGTTTTCGATCTGGTGCTGCTGGATCTGAAATTGCCGGATCTGGACGGCTTCGAGGTGGCCCGCCGACTGCGGGCCATGCCCCGGCTGCGTGACCTGCCCATCATCGCCATGACCGCGTATGCCTTCAGCAGTGATCGTCAGCTCTGCCTGGAGTCCGGCATGAACGATCATCTGGCCAAGCCCATCGACCGGTCGTTGCTGTATGCCGCTCTCAGGCGCTGGCTCCGTCCCGTGGCCCGAACGGACATCACCTCGGGTCCGACCTCTCCCCCGCTCCCGGCTCCGGTGGAAGATCCCCTGTTGCCCGTCCATCTGCCGGGCATCGACCGGGAGGCGGGGCTGGGACGAGTGCTGGGCAATGTGCTGCTGTATCGCGTGTTGTTGCGCAAGTTCGGTCAAACCTATGGTCAGTTTGGCCAGGAGGTTCATCAATTGCTGCAGGTGGGGGACGACGCCCGGGCCAGGCGTATGCTGCATGCGTTGGGTGGAGTGGCGGGCAATCTGGGGGCCCAGGAGCTGATGACCGCCTCCCGGGCGCTGGAGCGGGTCTGTGTGCCGGGATGCTCTCTGGAGGATCCGGTGCTGATGGAACATTGGAACCGGTTTCTCTCCAGCCTTGCTCAGGTACACAATGTGGTCAAACCACTGCTGGAGATCGGCAAGGGGCTGGTGGATCACCCCCTCGACCCGGAGACGCGGAACCGGGCCAGAGAGCATGTGGAGGAGCTGGAGGAGTTGGTGCGGGGCGGCGATGTGGTCGAGGCCATGCGCGTGCTTGCCTTGTTGCAACGCGAGCTTCTGGAAACCCCCTGGATGGAGGAGGTGGAAGCGCTCATGGAGCATCTGTTCGAGGGCAATCTGGTTCTCGCGGCAACGGTGGTGCGTCGTCTGGGGGGATTCCTGGGAGAGCCGGACGCGGCGGGTCAAACCGTGTAAAGAAAAACGAACATGTCTGGCAGGTTTCCATCCTGGAATCTCTCATGATTTCCAATAGATTGAGCGTATTTTTCTTCTTTTTCGTCCCTGTTTGACAAATTTTCTTTCTCCTGTTTCTGTTCCGGATTGCTTCGCGGATGGCGTTATTGCACGCTTGAACGTCTTGGCATCCCTGTTGCAATGTATCTATCCAGATAACATTAACCGGTAACACAGATTCTGCCCTCGCCGTCCAGTATAAAGATTCTTTTGCTGCTGTGGCGAGGAGAGAGAATAAATGAGGAGGGACTCCTATGGAACACATCATTGAAATGACCGGAAGCGGACGTGCCGGAAAGACCTTTTCCAAAATCGGCGCCCGATCCGTGGACAGAAATATCAGCCAAAGTTCAGCCGGACGGTCCGACAAGAAGATCCCGAAAGCGGCTGTTGCCCGTCCCATAACCAACAATCAGCGCTCCTGGGGAGAGTTTTACACCAGGGCGGAATATTTCGGTTTGCAGGAACAGGATCTGAGCCTGCTGATGCAGATGGGTCGGGTGACTCATACCCGGGATGGTCAGGAGTTGTTCTCCGAAGGGGAGAGCAACGATGTGATCTACATCATTCTGGACGGCAGGGTCAAACTGGGCAAAACCACCCACAAGCCTTTGTGGCTCGACATGGGCCCTTACGGTATGGTCAACATGGACGACGATGACAAGGAACCGGTGTGGGATCGCTACAAGGTTTGCACTCCCAGCAGTTGTCTGGGTGGCGCCCCCTTGACCCGTGAAGCGTGCCACTCCTTGACGGCGGTGTCCGAAGGAGAGTGTGATCTGCTGGTGTTGGAGAGCGCCAATCTGGAATCTCAGTTGTTTCAGCAGGGCGGGGGCCATCAATCTGCCCGGATCCTCACCGGTTTGCGCCAGATGCTGGGTTAGTTTTTTTGCCTGGATGTCCGGTGATGCGACTCTTTGAGAGTCTTTTGATGATTTCAGTTAACGGAGGATGTAATGGAAATTTTCTCGACAACGGATCCAATCAGTATGAAAGATTTGAATGGCCGTACGGAAGGGCTTCCCTGTTATGTGGATGGAGAGGGGGATAATTTCCTCACCGTGCATTTCGAGTCCGAGGCCAACCGGCAGGCGTATCTGGCCATCCCGCTGGAACCCTCTTCGTTGGATCTGTCCAACGATACGGACGAATGGGTGGATGAAGGATAATTTCGGGAATGTGACACACATTTCTGTAAGGAGAAGTCAAAATGAGACACGTGCATGTTCTTGGAATGGCTGTCATGGCGGGTATCCTGTTTTCTGGCGCGGGTTATGCCGCTGCTCTGGGCTCCACGGAGCACGAGATCGAACAGGATATGATCGCCCTGGCCAACGGCGAGGATGAGGAAGTCATTGGTCACGTCAGCAAAGATTATCTGTACGGCTATGAATCGGCCCCCTACGCCATGAGCCGTGACCTGGCTCTGAAATCGGGCCCTGGACATTCCGGCCAGGAATTCTTCTACAGCTATGGATCGGCCCCCTACGCCATGGGCCGTGAGGTGGCCGCGGCACCGGGAGTCGGACACAGCGGCAAGGATTATCTTTACGGCTACGAAGCCGCGCCCTATGCCATGAGCCGGGATATGTGATCCCTGCTCGCAACCCGATGCCGGGTCCGGGAAGCCGGTTGCCCGGCATCGTCGGTTGAGGTTGTCCGTCGGTACGGACAGCCTCCAGAAAGTCCCGCAACCACGGAGCAAACGATGCAAACACCTCGTCTGACGGCTGCCAATGGTCATCCCATCGCCGACAACCAGAACACCATCACCGCCGGTCCTCGTGGTCCGGCTTTGTTGCAGGATTGGTGGCTGTTGGAGAAACTGGCCCACTTTGCCCGGGAGCGCATTCCGGAACGGGTGGTCCATGCCAAGGGATCGGGGGCCTTCGGTACCCTGAAGATCACCCATGACATCACCCGTTACAGCAAGGCCAGGATTTTTGATGGGATCGGCAAGGAGACTCCCGCCTTTTTGCGATTCTCCACTGTGGCCGGAGAACGGGGAGCCGCCGATGCCGAACGGGATGTGCGAGGTTTTGCGGTCAAGTTTTACACCGATGAGGGAAACTGGGATATCGTCGGCAACAACACCCCGGTCTTTTTCCTGCGCGATCCTTTGAAATTTCCCGATTTCATCCATAGCCAGAAGCGTGATCCCAAAACCAACCTCCGTTCCAACGTGGCTGCGTGGGACTTCTGGACCCGTCACCCGGAGTCGTTGCATCAGGTGACGATTCTCATGTCCGACCGGGGTATTCCCCAGAATTTGCGCCACATGCATGGCTTTGGCAGCCACACCTACAGTTTCATCAATGCGGCCAATGAACGCTTCTGGGTGAAATTCCATTTCAAGTCATTGCAGGGCATCGCCAACTGGACCGATCAGGAAGCCGCCCAGGTGGTGGCCAATGATCGGGAATCCTCCCAGAGGGATCTGTTCCATGCCATCGAACAGGGCAATTTCCCCCGGTGGCGTTTTTGTGTGCAGATCATGCCGGAGCAGGAAGCCGCCAGCTATCCTATCCATCCTTTTGATCTGACCAAGGTTTGGCCGCACGCCGATTATCCTTTGATCGATGTGGGCGTGTTGGAGCTGAACAGAAATCCGGAAAACCATTTCGCCGATGTGGAGCAAGCCGCCTTCACGCCCGCCAATCTGGTGCCGGGCATCTCCACATCTCCTGACAAGATGCTGCAGGGGCGGTTGTTTTCCTATGGGGATGCGCATCGCTACCGGTTGGGCATCAACCATCATCAGATTCCGGTCAACGCGCCGCGCTGTCCGTTTGCCCGTTTTTTTCATCGGGATGGTGTCGGGCGTGTGGATGGCAACCACGGAGGCATGGTGAACTATCAACCCAACCGGTTCGGGGAGTTCGTCGAGGATCCCTCCGTTGCCGAACCGTCATTGGGGATCGACGGTCCCGGGGACCGTTATGACCATCGCGAGGATACGGACTATTACAGTCAGCCGGGGGCTTTGTTCCGTTTGATGTCTGCCGGGCAGCAGCAACAACTTTGCGGCAATATTGCCCGTCATATCCAGGGAGTGCCCGCAGAGATCGTGGCCAACGCGCTGGAACTTTTCCGTAAAGTCGATCCCGCCTATGGCGCAGGGGTCGATGCGGCCATCAGAGCGATGTAATGCCGGAATTGCGTCAGGTCGGAGGCGCGTTGTTTGTCACGGTGCGGGGGGATGGATGTGAAACGCCAGGGCGTAGACCACCAGTCCGGAGATGCTGACATACAGCCAGACCGGCAGGGTGAAACGGGCAATGCGTCGATGGGGTGGGCAGGTGGATTCGAGGAGGTTCCACGGCGCCCGGCGCAGGGTGAGAAAGATCAGTGGCAGGGAGACGACCGCCAATCCCACATGGGTGATCAGAATCGTGAAATAGACCGGTCGGATCCAACCGGTTCCGGCGAATTTCACGTTGCCCACCGCAGCGTGATAGATCAGATAGGAGACCAGAAACACGGCGGAGACCAAAACAGCGCCCGCCATGCGTTTCCGGTGGGTATGGGCATCCCCGCGCCGGATGGCCCGCAGACCGGCGACCAGCAGCACCGCCGAGGTGAGATTCAAGGCGGCCTGGAAATGGGGCAGGATCGGGATCAGCTCCATGCTTCCCTCGAATTGCCGGTTTGCATGTGGAAATGGATGAACATGGCCAAGGTGAACAGGACCATGGCCCACACCTGATGGGCCCAGGCCAGATTGGTCGGCACATGCAGAAGCAGGGTGGCGATCCCGAGGAGCACCTGGACGATCACCGCCGCCAGCAACAGATGCAGCGCCACGCGCACCGCCGGAGGAGGCGCGGCGTGGCGTCCCGCAAACCAGAAGCCCACCACCGCGAAAAAGGTGATCGTGGCCATCAGGCGGTGATCCCACTGGATGGCCGCCGGGTTTTCAAAGAAATTGATCCAGGCCGGTTGCAGATCCCAGTAGGCGTCCGGGAACAACTGGCCATGCATGAGTGGAAAGGTGTTGTAGCCGTATCCGGCCTTGGCCCCGGCGACAAAACCGCCGCTCAACACCGTCACCGAGAGCAGCGTCACCAGCCAGAAGGAAAATCGCTGAAAATCCCGGGGAGCGCGACCCGTGGCCCTGCCATCCGCGCCGATGTGGAGTTCCATGGCGCTCCACAGCATCCAGCCATAGAGCAGAAACGCCAATCCCAGATGGGCGGTCAACCGGTACGGGCTGACATGGGGATCGGAGATCAGTCCGCTTTTGACCATCAGCCAACCCATCAGCCCCTGCATGGCTCCCAGGAAGAAAATCCCCCCCAGGCGGATGGTGGTGGGACGATCCAGCCTTTTTTTCCAAACAAACCAGGCGAAAGGGAGGAAAAAGACCAGACCCGTGCCCCGTCCCAGCAGACGGTGGAAATATTCCAGCCAGAAGATCCCTTTGAACCCCTCCAGGGTCATGTCATGGTTGACATGCCGGTACTCCGGGGTGAGTTGATATTTTATGAACAACTCCTGCCAGGCGGTTTCACTCATGGGGGGAAGCACCCCGATCAGGGGTTGCCACTCCACCATGGAGAGGCCAGAACCGGTCAAACGGGTGATGCCACCCAGCGCCAGCATGGCATAAACCAGCGCGCAACAGACATAAAGCCACATTCCCACCAGGCGTTGATCCTGACGCGTCATACCTGCCACCTCCCAAGAATCCCGACTTGCTACGGTCCCAGATCGCAGCGACCCACGGAGCCACTGCGACAACGTGAACCGGTATACCAGTAAGCCCCCGACAACTGGACATTCTGCCAATCCACCCCTTCCAGGTTGGCCCCGAACAGCACCGCATCCCGCAGATCGGCCCCGGTCAGTTTGGCATTCTTGAGAAACGCCCCTTCGAGGGTGGCCTGACGCAGATCCGCGCCTGTCAGGTTGGCTCCCTCCAGGTTGGTCTGTTCCAGATTGGCGCGGCGCAGATTCGCGCCATGCAAAAGAATACCCGATAAATCCGCCGCGCGCACCTGGGCATGTTGCAGATTGGCCTCACTGGCATCGGCCTTGCGCATTCTGGCCTTGAAAAGGCGCGCTTCGCTCAAGTCGCTGCTCCGCAGGTCGGCGCCATCCAGGTTGGAACCCTGCAACATGGCGGCTTTCAGGGATGCCCGTTGCAGGTTGGCACCTTGCAGATCACACCGGACACAACGACCGCTTTTCAGCAGTCCCTCCACGGTGGGTGTCACCCCATTTTCGGCCTGGGTCACCTTTGGCAGGATCAGCAACATCCACAAGAGCAGCGCGACCCTTTTCATCGACACCCTCCCTTGGACTCCGGGGCGCAGGTGCGGCCATCGGTCCAGATCGCTCCGCCCAGCAGGGCATTGGTCAAAACCGCGCGCTCCAGATTGGCTCCCTTGAAGTTGCAGCCCCGCAGGTCCGTGTCAGAGAGATTGGCCCCTTTGAGAAAGGCGTCGGTGAAATTGGCCTCAGACGCCTTGGCCCCGCTCAGGTTGGCTCCATAAAGATACCCCCTGGTGAGATTGGCCCGGGTCAGATCCGCCTGGCGCAGATCCGCGCCGGTCATGTCCGCCCGGCTCAGATCCGCCTCGATCAACTCGGCGCTCTCCAGGTTGGACCAGACCAGTTGACTGCCCGCCAGCTTGACCCCGCGCATCTTGGACTTGAGAAAAAAGGCGCCGCTGGCCTGAACGCCGCTTAAATCCATATTCTGCCAGTCCGTGTATTGCAGGTCGCATTTCTGGCATTTTTTCTCGGTTTTCAGGCGGGACACCTGCTCGTCACTGGCACCGATGGCCAAACCCGGCATCAGACACAACAACAGCAACCCGGAAAAGAGAAATTTCATGGCTCGGCAAGGCTCCTTGGCTTATGGTTCAGAAAGATGCGTCCGGAACCCGCAGGGTTTCATCGGCGAACCACTGCAGATTCTCCCGGTAGCGCACCACATCGCCGATGACAATCACCGCCGGAGGTTGCAGATCCAAAGCGGCCACATCCCCTTCCAGACGTCCCAGGGTGGTCACCAGGGTCTGTTGTTCCGGTGTGGTGGCCCAGCGGATCACCGCCACCGGGGTCTGGGGGGAGCGTCCCGCGGCAATCAGTCGCCCCACCACCCAGGGGAGATTCTGCATGGCCATGTAGAGCACCAGCACCGGAAATGCCTGGGCCACCGCTTCCCAATCGATGCGGGACGATGAGGATATCCCTTCGACAAAAGAGGGATTTTCCGCCGACTCGTGGCCGGTCAGAAAGGCCACATTGGCATTGACATCCCGATGAGTCACCGGAATGCCCGCATAGGCCGGTCCGGCGATGCCGGAGGTCAGACCGGGCACCACCCGGAACGGGATGCCCTCTTCCGCCAGTCGTTCCGCCTCTTCGCCGCCCCGTCCGAAAACGAAAGGATCGCCTCCTTTCAGCCGGACCACCCGGCGTCCGGCCTTGGCGAGACGCACCAGGGTTTCGCAGATGTCTTTCTGGCTCGATGATGGACTGCCCCCCCGTTTGCCGGCGTGAAGCCGTTCGCAGGTGGGAGGAATGAGATTGAGAATTTCCGGAGAGACCAGGGCGTCGTGGACCACCACATCCGCGTTGTGAAGCGCCTTCATGGCGGCGATGGTCAGCAGATCCGGATCTCCCGGGCCGGCGCCCACCAGAAGAACCATGCCTGGCTGAGGATAGGGGGAACTCAGATCAATGGACATGTCAGTGGCTGGTCCCGGAGGAACGGTTGATTTTATTGGAGACATTATATTTTCCCGAAGGTTTTTTCATGGGAATGCGTTTGACCTCTTCCAGCGTTTTGGCGTCGTAGACCACCAGAGCGCCATCCATCTCCCAGATGCTCAGCAAGGCGTAGCGGCCATCCTTGGTGAACTCCACATGGGCCGAGGTCTTGCCTGGGGCGGGACGGGGAGTCTTGACGATCTCCAGGGTGGCCTTGTCGATGACGTGGACCGCATCCTTGTTGGGACCGGAAAAAACATCCACCCAGGCATATGGGGAGTTTTCATGACTGCGCATGAAGAAACCCGGTCCCAGGGTGGGGATGTGCTTGATGGTTTTCCAGGTTTTCATGTCCACCACCGTCACCTCTCCCTCCTTGAGATTGGGGGTGGCCATCACCTGGGTCTCCTGATAGGGCCAGATGATGCCTGATGCCAGATGGGGCATGCCGGCGATGTCGATGGAGGCGATCTTGCGGCCCACATTCAGGTTGATCACCTGTCCGGAAGGGGCGGAGCGGGAGGCGCCGATCAGGTGATGATAGGGTTGATCGAACAGGAAATCATCGAGAATGGCATCCAGTTCGATGCGGCGGATGGGAAAGGGGCCTTTGGCCACCGGCAACTCCTCCCCGGAGGATGGTTGAAAATCGTGCACCGTGGCGGTGTAGATCGGTTTTGCCTTGTCGTTGTAGGGGATCTCCCACACCTCCGGTATATCTTTCATGGCAACGATGAAGGTGTTCCGGGGGGCGGCGGTATAGACCGCGCTCGGTCGGGATGTGACCCCTTTGGGAGTGACCACGGGGATGATCTTGACCAGAGAGAGGTCGTTTGCGTCCAGCACCACCAGGCTGCGGGGCAGGGTGTTGGCCGCCATCACGAAACGCCCGTCCCCGGAGACCGCCACGTTGCGAGTGTTGATTCCCACCCGGATTTCGGAGGTCATCTGCAGGGAGTAGAGATCAAAGCGGCTGATCCAGCCATCCCGGGAGGCCATGTAGGCGAAGCGACCATCCGGGGAGTATTTGATGCCCCCGTGAAGAGCGTACCGGGAGGGAAAACGGTGGATGGGCTCCAGCCGGTCCCCGTCGAGAACGGTGATATGGTGATCCCCGAGTTCAACCACCATGAAGAGGTTCATGATGTCTGAATCGTGAACCGGTTTTGATGGCAGTTTGTCGTTGGGGTGGTGGATGACCTGACTCTCCCGAATGGCCTGTTCACTCCAGGTGGGAGGGGTGGCCGTGGGAGCATAGATCATGGCCATCATGGCCTGAATTTCGTCCGGAGAGAGCTTATCCGCGAAACCTGGCATCTGGGTGGCCGGACGACCTTTGGCGATCACTTCCGCTGCATCTTTTTTGGAAAAGCGTTCCAGATTTTCCGGCAGCAGGGCCGGTCCCATGGCCCCCAGGCGGTCGTTGTGATGGCACTGGGCGCAGTGTTCCCGGTAGAGTTCCTGGGTGTTCCGGGGCGGGTCGGCGGCGTTGGCATCGCAGGCGACGAGCATCAGCAGTGGCAGGGCAAAGCGTGACAGTTTCATGGGGATGCGTTCTTTCCGGAGTTGAAAATGGCGTCATTGAACCGCTTACAGCGATAGGGGTCCAGGGGGATTATCCCCCTGGTGGGGTCCAGGGGCGAAGCCCTTGGGACTTTAAAAAATAAAAAATTATTGAAAATTTTTATGTTTTTAAAAAATAAAAA
>JADGAB010000210.1 GCA_015232245.1 Magnetococcales bacterium
GGTCTGGAGGATGTCCAGAAGGCTCCAGGTGGCTGTGGCCACCAGCACTGTGGCCACCAGGGCCTTCCAGGTCAGGGGAATTCTGTTGAATATCGACACGGTTCACGCCAGGGGTGTGGTTGTCCGGATCCTTGAAGCCGCCGCGCCGGTGTTTTGCTCCGGCGCGGTGGCGGTAACGGGTTTCTCAGGTCACATCCAGCTGGATCGTCGGATTGGGGGCGTCCTCCCGGCCCGAGGGGTTGGTGAACTGGTCGTTCAAGTTCTGGACGTACATGTCGGTATTCTTGAGCACCTTTTCGATGCGCATCTGGGCGAGCTTGCCCCAGCCGGCGGGACGGACGTTGAGCATCGGACGCATGGACCGGGTGTTTTTCCGGAAGGCGTTGGCGACATACTCCCGCAGGTCCGGATCCTGGATCTTTCGGGGGAGCTTGTCCAGAATCCGGTTGGCGGTGAAACGGCGCAGCATGAAATGGAGAAAACCCACGGTGGAGAGGGTGGCGACGGCCAGAGTGGTGGCCAGCACCTGCACCCAGACCGGCTGGGTGGTCCAGGAGTAGAAATCCAACCAGGAGGCCACCGGCAGACCCAGAGCGGTCAGACCCGCGATCCCAAGCCCCAGCAGCGCCATCAGCACCCCGTCCAGGATCAGGGTGTGCTTGCGCCAGCGCTGCAGCAGGGCGCGGGTCATGGGGGCGGTATGATTCATCATCAGTTTGGCGGTGTGTTCCAGCACCCCGATGATCCGGTAGGCCCGTTCCACCTCCACGCGCCGGATGCGGTCATCGATCTCCCGCATGTGATCCTGGCGTTTGTTGTCGTAGCGGGCCCGCAGGGTGGGATCCTCGATGGGCAGGGCGGCGTCCGGGTTGAAGATCTGATAGAAGCGTCCGGCGGTCAGACCCGCCTGGGAGAGGGCCCGCTGCCAGGCGGCGGTGACATCTTCGAGGTTGTCCTCCCGGGCGGTGCAGTCCACCTGGTTGAGGATGAAGAGAAACTTGTTGGAGTCCGTACGGTTGATGGTATTCTTGACCAGATGCTCCAGGGTATCCTTCATGGCGCCGGGTTCCGGATGGCGGGCGTCGAAAAAGACCAGCACCAGATCCGACAGATCCATGATATGATCCGTGATGCGCAGGGTGGAGGTGCGCTGGGCGTCGGCGTCGAAACCGGGGGAGTCGATGAGGATCTTGCCCCGGAGTTTTTCCGTCTGGCAGGTCTTGAGCTGCAGATAGGCGTCGATGCGTCGTCCCTCCCCGTGGACCACGTTCTCGATCTGATGGCTCATCTGGTAGAAGGGAAAACGGGGATCGGCGTCGAGGGCCAGCCCGGGGAGGGTGCGCACCTTGTCGTCGTTGCTGAAGCAGATCACCGTGAATTTGTCGTCCACGGCCTGATTGCCGGTACGCTGCAGCTTCTGACCGATGAAACTGTTGATGAACGAGGATTTTCCCGAAGAGAAGGTGCCCAGGACAGAAATCAGCGGCCACCAGGGAACCCGGGTGGCGAAGGACTCCTCGTTGCTGATCAGGCCCATGCCATAGGCCACCCGGTCCAGTTCCCGGAAGCTCTGCACCACCTGGAGCAGCACCGGATTTTCCTGCTTCAAATGTTTTTCGAGGCTGTTGAGACGGCGATCCACCTGACTGCTGGCACTGTTGAACATGAAGTCACTCCGGCAAGAAATGGGGGTTACACCACCGGTTCATGAAGTGATGAGGGCATCATGCGTCGCATGACCCGGAGGGCATTGCATCCTGATCGTCCTTTTTAGAGCAAACATGAGCGAAATGCCATGGATGCCAACGCCCGACAGAGGGGTTCCGACGCTTTTCATGCCTGGAAACGGGGGGCGGGGGCGCTCCGGTGACGATGAAAATGCGGTTTTGTTGCACTGCGGTTGACAAGGGAATGGGGGAACTTCATAGTTTCTCCCTTGTCCCACGCTTCAAGGGGGATTGATACCGGCCATTTCAAAGGAGTGAACGAACGTGAAAATGACGGGAGCGCAGATCGTCATTCAAACCCTGCTGGATCTGGGGGTCGACACCCTGTTCGGCTACCCCGGCGGGACTGTACTCTACATCTATGACGAACTCTACAAGAACAAGCATCGGATTCGTCATTATCTGACCCGCCACGAGCAGGGAGCGGTCCATGCCGCCGACGGCTACGCCCGGGTCACCGGTCAGGTGGGGGTGGCCATCGTCACCTCCGGACCCGGCGCCACCAACGCGGTGACCGGACTGGCCACCGCCCATATGGACTCCATTCCCTTGTTGTGCATCTCTGGTCAGGTGCCGGTGGCCCTCATCGGCAACGACGCCTTCCAGGAGGCCGACACCGTGGGCATCACCCGCTCCTGCACCAAGCACAACTTCCTGGTGCGGGATGTCAACGATCTGGCCCGGGTGCTGCGGGAGGCCCACTACATCGCCCGGACCGGACGCCCCGGACCGGTGCTGGTGGATATCCCCAAGGATGTCACCGTGGCCGAGGCCGAATATGTCCACTCCACCGCCGAACCCCGCATCCGCTCCTACCGCCCCACCTTGAGCGGCCACGTGGGACAGATCCGCCGGGGAATCCGCATGTTCCAGCAGGCCAGGAAACCGGTCCTCTACGTGGGTGGCGGCGCCGTCACCTCCAACGCCTCCGGGGAGCTGTTCCGGCTGGTCGAGGGGCTGGGATTTCCCGTCACCAACACCCTGATGGGACTGGGAT
Organism: Magnetococcales bacterium; assembly: GCA_015232245.1. Lineage (GTDB taxonomy): Bacteria > Pseudomonadota > Magnetococcia > Magnetococcales > Magnetaquicoccaceae > Magnetaquiglobus. Next base: position 2,725 of record JADGAB010000210.1, read on the forward strand.
CCTTTCCCGCCGCCGACGGACGCTTCATCGGCATGCTCGGCATGCATGGCACCTACGAGGCCAACATGGCGGTCTCCAACTGCGATCTGCTGGTGGCCGTCGGCGCCCGCTTCGACGACCGGGTGACCGGCAAGATCTCCGCGTTCGCCCCCCACGCCACCATCATGCACATCGACGTGGATCCCACCTCGATCTCCAAGAACGTGCGGGTGGATCTCCCCATCGTGGGGGATGTGAAACATGTGCTCGCCCAGTTCAACGATCTGGTGCACACCCCGGAGTTCCAGGCCGCCAGAGCCGATATCGCCCCCTGGTGGGAGGAGATCAATGTCTGGCGGGGACGGGATTGTCTGCGCTACACCCAGGGGGAGGAGATCATCGAGCCCCAGTATGTGTTGCAATGCCTCCACAAGATCACCCGGGGCGAGGCGATCATCGCCACGGACGTGGGACAGCATCAGATGTGGGCCGCCCAGTTCTACGGCTTCGAGAAGCCCCGTCACTGGCTCACCTCCGGGGGACTTGGCACCATGGGCTACGGTCTGCCCGCGGCCATGGGAGCCCAGGTGGCCAAACCCGACGCTCAGGTGGTGGTGATCACCGGAGAGGGTTCCATCCAGATGAACATCCAGGAGTTCGCCACCTGTCTGCAATACAAATTGCCGGTGAAGGTGGTGATCCTGAACAACGGTTATCTGGGCATGGTGCGCCAGTGGCAGGAGTTCTTCTACGAACGCCGCTACGCCGAATCCGACATGGAGGTCACCCCGGATTTCGTGAAGCTGGCCGAGGCGTTCGGCGCCCTGGGGCTGCGCTGCGACCGGGTGGCCGACGTCAACGCCACCCTGGAAAAGGGGCTGGCCCATCCGGGCACCGTGATCATGGATTTCCACGTCAACCGGGAGGCCAACGTCTATCCCATGGTGCCCGCCGGCGCGGGTCTCAACGAAATGATTCTGATCTAGGAGAGGGCCATGCGCCACGTGATTTCAGCAATGGTGGAAAACGAAGCCGGCGTCCTGTCCCGGGTGGTGGGACTGTTCTCGGCGCGGGGATTCAACATCGAAACCTTGACCGTGGCTCCGGTCGGGGATGGGGAGACCTCCCGCATCACCCTGGTCACCCGGGGGGAGGATGCCATCATCGAGCAGATCCTCAAGCAACTCAACAAGCTGGTGCCGGTGATCCAGGTGGCGGATCTCACCGAAGGCCCCCATGTGGAACGGGAGTTGATGCTCGTCAAGGTGGCCACGGACCGGGAGACCCGGGCCGAGGTGCTGCGCATCGCCGACATCTTCCGTTCCCGGGTGGTGGACGCCACTCCGGCCTCCTTCATGATCGAGGTCACCGGAGACAGCGCCAAACTGGACGCCTGTCTGGAGCTGCTCAATCCCCTCGGAGTCACCGAGGTGGTCCGGACCGGGCATGTGGCTTTGGCCCGGGGCGAGAAAGGCCTGACGGGAAAATCCGCGCATCCTTGAAACGGACGTGAATTATCGTCATCATGCGGGATTCGGATCTTTGGACGCGCGCGCGCTCCCAAAGCACTCAAAAAATTACCAGAACAAGGGATGCCTTCATGAAAGTCTATTACGACAGTGACGCCGATCTGAACGAAATCCGTTCCCGCAAGGTGGCGATCATCGGTTACGGATCCCAGGGCCACGCCCATGCCCAGAATCTCAAGGATTCCGGAGTGGATGTGACCGTGGGTCTGCGCAAGGGATCGGTCTCCTGGGCCAAGGCCGAGGCCGCGGGAATGCAAGTCCAGGAGGTCTCCTCCGCCGTGGCCGGAGCGGATGTGGTGATGATCCTGGTGCCCGACGAGCATCAGGCCCGGGTGTGGCGGGAGGATATCGCGCCGGTCTTCAAGAACGGAGCCGCGCTGGTCTTTGCTCATGGATTCAACATCCATTTCGGACAGATCGATCCTCCCAGGGGGGTGGATGTCTTTCTGGTGGCTCCCAAAGGTCCCGGCCATCTGGTGCGGGCCGAATATCTCAAGGGTGGCGGGGTGCCGAGTCTGATCGCCATTCATCAGGACGCCACGGGCAAGGCCAAGGCCATCGCTCTGGCGTACGCCTCGGCCAACGGCGGCGGACGGGCGGGCATCATCGAGACCTCGTTCCGGGAAGAGACGGAGACCGATCTGTTCGGCGAGCAGGCGGTGTTGTGCGGCGGCATCACCGCCCTGATCCAGGCGGGCTTCGAAACTCTGGTCGAGGCCGGTTACGCCCCGGAGATGGCCTATTTCGAGTGTCTGCACGAGACCAAGCTGATCGTGGATCTGATCTACGAAGGGGGGATCGCCAACATGCGCTATTCGATCTCCAATACCGCCGAATATGGGGATCTGACCCGTGGACCCCGCATCATCACCCCTGAGACCAAACAGGAGATGAAAAAGATTCTGGATGAGATCCAGAGCGGCGAATTTGCCCGGGAGTGGATTCTGGAGAACATGGCCAACCGTCCCCGTTTCCAGGCGTTGCGTCGTCGGGGCATGGAACACCAGATCGAACAGGTGGGAGCCGGTTTGCGCAACATGATGCCCTGGATCCGCAAGGGCAAGCTGGTGGATCAATCCAAAAACTGATCCGGCGAACCGGGGTGCCGGAGGTTCTCCTTCCGCACCCCTTTTTTTGTATCCGCGTCCCCTCGAAGGAGAGAAGAACATGCCGTTGCGCTCACCGGTGGCCAAGGAGGGCTTGCCCTTCATTGCGATCTTTGTGGTGGTGGCCATCATCGGATCCCGTCTGGTGCCGTTCTGGCCGATTCAGATTCTGTTGTGGATTCTGGCCTTCTGGTGCGTCTGGTTTTTCCGGGATCCGGAACGTCAGACCCCGCCGGCGGATGGCCTGGTGATCGCCCCGGCGGATGGCCGGGTGGTGGCCATCGAGGAGGTGGCCGCCGCCCCTCTCTCCGGGTTGCCGGCCCGGAAGTTCTCCATTTTCATGAATGTCTTCAGCGTGCATGTGAACCGTTTTCCCATTCATGGCCGGGTGGAACAGGTGGCCTATCATCCGGGACAGTTCCTGAACGCCGCCCTCGACAAGGCTTCGGTGGAAAACGAGCGCATGGAGGTTCTGGCCGTGACCGCGGACGGGACAAAGGTCTCTTTTGTGCAGGTGGCGGGTCTGGTGGCCCGGCGCATCGTTTGTCATCTCAAGGTCGGGGACGCCATGCCCGCCGGAGAGCGGTTCGGTTTGATCCGTTTCGGCTCCCGGGTGGATCTCTATCTGCCCCTGACTGCCCGGATCGAACCCGCCCTGGGAGATCAGACCCGGGCCGGAGAGACGGTGATCGCCCATCTGTAGATCTGAAAACAGTTGAAAAAAAAGCGGGGGTCTGGGGGATTCCTCCCCCAGGGTTTTGACTTTGCTTTTGACTTTGCTTTTGACTTTGC
>JADGAB010000211.1 GCA_015232245.1 Magnetococcales bacterium
GATACCATTTGCCGTGACCGTGTTGAATCACCCCGCCCGGGGCGTAACGGGCGAACAGCCGTTGGGTCAGTTCCATGGCCAACCGGCGCTTGTGGGGACCGTCGGCGGCGAAGTTCCACTCCGGGGCTTCGGTCTGCTCCATGGCGATGAAGGTGGGTTCTCCTCCCATGGTCAGACGCACATCGTCTGCGAGCAGTCGCTGGTCCACCTCCGTCCCCAGGGCGCGGATCGCCTCCCAGCTCTCCTCGGAGTAGGGTTTGGTCACCCGGGGGTGTTCCAGAATCCGTGTGACCCGGTTGTCATATTCGAATTCGGTCTCGCAGGGTTCCATCAACCCGGAGACCGGGGCCGCGCTCGCCGGATGGGGGGTGCAGGCCAGAGGAATATGGCCCTCTCCGGCAAACAGCCCCGAGGTGGGATCCAGACCGACCCAACCGGCGCCGGGGATGTACACCTCGGCCCAGGCGTGGAGATCGGTGAAATCCTGGGAGGGGCCGGAGGGGCCGTCCAGGGAGGGTTGATCCGCGGTCAGTTGCACCAGATATCCGGAGACGAAACGGGCCGCCAGACCCAGATGGCGCAAAATCTCCACCAGAAGCCAGGCGCTGTCCCGACAGGAGCCGGTTTTGCGGGTCAGGGTCTCCTCGCAGCTTTGCACTCCCGGCTCCAGGCGGATGGTGTAGCCGATATCCTTCCAGAGCCGCTGGTTCAACGCCACCAGAAAATCCACGGTCTTGGGCGGTTCCCGGGGCAGACGGTCGAGCCATCCCTGCAGCAGGGGTCCGGCCTTGTCCGCCTCCAGATAGGGGGCAAGCTCCTTGGCGGTCAGGGCGTCGTAGGCAAAGGGACAGGTTTCGGCATGCTCTTCCACGAAGAAATCAAAGGGATTGATCACCGTCAACTCGGCGATCACCTCCACATCCACGGTCATCTCGGTACACTTTTCCGCAAAGACCACCCGGGCCAGATGGTTGCCGAAGGGGTCCTGTTGCCAGTTGATGAAATGGTCCTCCGGCTGGATCTTCAGGCTGTAGGCGCGGATCGGCGTGCGACAGTGGACCGCGGGCCGCAGACGGAACACGTGGGGAGAGAGGGTGATCGCCCGGTCGTAGCGGTAGCGGGTATGGTGGCGAATGGCAACGCGAATGGTCATGATGGCTCATGGAATTGCAAATAAGAGAGTGAATCTTTCCAGTGGACGTGGGATCATGTCTACAAGAATTGCGCCAATGGTCAGGAGTCGAGGAAATGCAAGGATTTGTGGATTTTATGGACAATGGAAGTGTCTGATTATTGATCAGATATGGTGCATCGGGTGCGGGTCTGTGTTTAAACGTTATGCATGTCTTGATGGGCCGGGCCGGGGGATTGAATGGTCAACCGATTGATGTTTCATGATAAAATCTTGGAAAAAACACGGCTGGCCCGGAGGTTGCGTTAGAAGATTCCAAAATAGAGTGGGCCCTGTTGTCCCAGCGGAGAGAGGATTGCTGCAAGAGGAGTCGGACACACGATGACCATCGCCTGGAAAGAGTATCCCTTTACCTCGGGTTGCGACGAGTTGTTGACCCCGGACTCTCTGCCCCGTTCCGGCGCGGAGGGGTTGTACCGCTATCTGACCGGTCTGGGCATGGAAGAACTGCGGGAACGACAGCAGGCGGCGGAGGAGACGATTCTCAATCTGGGGATCACCTTCACGGTTTACTCCCAGGGGGACAACATCGACCGGGCCTGGCCTTTCGACATCATTCCCCGGTTGATCCCTTCGAAGGAGTGGAACCGGATCGAACAGGGGCTGATCCAGCGGCTGGCCGCCTTGAATCTCTTCATCGGGGATGTGTACGGCGAGCGGCGGATCATCCGGGACGGGATCTTTCCCGAAGAGATCCTGGCCATGTCCCGGAACTTTCGCAGCCAGTGCGTGGGGATGCGTCCGGCCTTCGGGGTGTGGGCCCATGTGTGCGGCAGCGATCTGATCCGGGATCGGGATGGGCGGATTCTGGTGCTGGAGGACAATCTGCGGGTTCCTTCCGGGGTCTCCTACATGCTGGAAAACCGCCTGATCACCAAGCGGGTGTTTCCTGAACTCTTCGGCACGCAACGGATTCTGCCGGTGGACGACTATCCGGCCCGGCTCTACGACACTCTGGCGGCGCTGGCCCCCGAGGGACGCAATCCCCCCCGGGTGGTGGTGCTGACTCCGGGGATTTTCAACTCCGCCTATTTCGAGCATGTCTATCTGGCCCAGCGCATGGGACTGGAACTGGTGGAAGGTCGGGATCTGGTGGTGGGGGACGACGATGGGGTGTTCATGAAGACCATCTCCGGGCTGCAACGGGTGGATGTGATCTATCGGCGGGTGGATGATCTTTATCTGGATCCCGAGGAGTTTCTCTCCACCTCCATGCTGGGGGTGCCGGGATTGATGCGGGCCTGGCGCAAGGGACGGGTGGCCCTGGTGAACGCTCCGGGGGCCGGAGTGGCGGATGACAAGGTGGTCTATGCGTATGTGCCGGAGATGATCCGCTATTATCTCGGGGAGGAACCGATCCTCGCCAACGTCACCACCTGGAAATGTCTGCTTCAGGAGGATCGGCGCTATGTGCTGGAGCATCTGGATCAACTGGTGGTCAAGCCGGCCAACGAGTCCGGCGGTTACGGCATGTTGATCGGACCCATGGCGAGCAGGGCGGAACGGGAGGAGATGGCGGGCCGCATCCGGGCCGATCCCCGCAACTACATCGCCCAGCCGATGATCGCCCTCTCCACGGTGCCGACCCTGACGGAAAACGGCGCTCTGGAACCCAGGCATGTGGATTTGCGTCCGTTCATACTGCAGGGGGCGCAGAGCGCGGTGACGGCGGGAGGATTGACCCGGGTGGCCTTGCGCAAGGGCTCCCTGGTGGTCAACTCATCCCAGGGCGGGGGAAGCAAGGATACCTGGATTGTGGCGACGGAGGATTGACATGCTTTCCCGTGTGGCGGAAAACATTTATTGGATGGGGCGTTATCTGGAACGGGCCGAGAATACCGCCCGGCTGGTGAGCGTCACCGGCACCCTGCTTTTGGATCAGCCCGGCACGAACCGTTCCCATGGCTGGAACCGGCTGGTGACCATCACCGGTTGCAACGCGGCCTTTGCCCAGACCGGAGAGCAGCCGGGAGAGGCGGGTGTGACCCGGTTTTTGCTGGTTGCCGCGGACAACTCCTCCTCGCTGGTCTCCTCGGTGGCCTATGCCCGGGAGAATCTGCGCGCCATGCGGGACACCTTTCCGGGCGAGTTCTGGGAGGGGATCAACGATTTTTCCCTGTTCTTGCGGGAGCAGTCCGGGGCCGGGGTGGAAGCGGCCCACCGGCATGAATTCCTGCATGCGGTGATTGGCCGTTGTCAGACCCTGGTGGGGATCTTGATGGGCACCCTTTCCCGGGGGGTGGCCTTTGATTTCTTCAGCATGGGACAGCACATGGAACGGGCCGACATGTGTACCCGAATCCTGGATGTGGATGTGGCGGCGGGACAGCCTTTGTCCGGCCTGGACTCACTGTGGCTCCATCTGCTGCGTTCGGTCTCCGGCGAGCCCATGTACCGGCGGCATGTCAACCCCAGGGTCAACGCGGTGGATGTGGTGGCCTTTCTGCTGCGGGACCGGCGTTTTCCCCGGGCGTTCAATTTCTGTCTGCACGAGGTGGAACGCTGTCTGGAGACTCTGGACCACAACGCCCTGGGGATTCAGTTGATCAAGCGCGTGGAACGGAGCGTGGATACCCGGGACGTCTCCGGGTTGATAGCGGATGGGCCTGGCGCCTTCATGGACGAACTGCAGCAGGCGCTGCAACGATTGCACGAGATTCTCTCCGCCACCTATTTTTGACCGGGCGCAAAGGTCCGGGATCAGCGGATGCCGATGTACTTGTGGATCTGCAGGGAGAGGCGCAGACGACCCCGGGATTGCATGGTCAGCTCCAGGCAGCGGGTCACGGCGATCGGGTCCGGGGTGTCGCCTTTGGCCCGGGGTTGCACCCAGACGTTGGGATGGACGGCGGCCCGGGAGAGAATCGCCTCCTCGGAGCCGGAGTCGGCGCCGAGGACGAACTTGATTTCGTTGGCGGCCTGATAGAGGCTTTCCGGCAGTGGAGTTTTCGGGGAGAGGGTGAGCCAGTCCACGGGAGGATCCGGCAAAAGCCCCCCATGACCGCTGCTCTCCATGGCCACCCGGTAGCCGTTGGACTTCAGGGCCGCCACCAGCGCGGAAAGCTCCGGCAAAGCCAGGGGTTCGCCACCGGTCAGCACCACATCGCCCAGTCCCGGTCCGGCCTGGGCGATGGCGCTCAGTATGGCGTCGATGGTGAGCCATTGTCGTGCGGTCGGATCCCGGTGCAAGGGTTCGTCGCACCAGGAACAGGCCAGGGGACACCCCCAGGCGCGGATGAAGACCATGGGGCGCCCGGTCCAGGTCCCCTCTCCCTGAATCGAGGCGAAAATCTCGCAGATGGGATAAAGCGTCGGGTTTTCCCGGCTCATGGGGGGGCGAATCCGAGGGCGCGGGCATCCTCCCGGGTGGCTTCGGCCCAGGCCCGTTCGCTCTCCCAAAGCTTTGCCCGGGCAATCCGGGTGTCGCCCAGCTCCGGGCGTCCATCCAGATGTCCCATGCACCACCCCACAATCCAGGCCGCCAGATACTCGGAAGAGTGATAGGGAAGCTCCGGCAGGGTCTCGTTGAGCAGATGATGATCCAGTCGGGCTTCGATCAGTTCGGTATGCACCAGCCGTTCGAGAATGCCGAAATCCACCAGGAAACCGGATTGGGGCTCCTCCGGGGCCGGAGGCCGGGGCTGGCCGGTGAAGACCAGTTCCAGCCGGTAGCCGTGACCGTGCAGACGGCGGCATTTGCCGTCGTGGTGGATCAGGCGGTGGGCTGCGGCAAAAGTGTAGGTGCGGGCGATTTCCATGAGAGCCGATTGTATCAAGAGAGACCGGCGGCGGCAATACTTGCGGGCGTATCGGTATCGGGGGTACCCTTGAGATCTTGATCGACCGTCGGGATATGGAACGCGGCATGACACCCTTGGATGCAGAAAACGCAGTGACGGAAATGTTCGGACCGGCCAGCCGGCTGGCGGCGACCCTGCCCTGCTACGAGGCCCGACCGGTCCAGACCCTGATGGCCCGGCAGATCGTTGTCCGGGCGCAGGAGGGCGGCACGCTGCTGATCGAGGCGCCGACGGGCACCGGCAAGACCCTGGCTTATCTTCTGCCCCTGCTGACCATGGGGCGCAAGGTGATTGTCTCCACCGCCACCCGGGCGCTGCAGGATCAGATCATGGACAAGGATCTGGCCCTGGTGCGGCAGGCGGCGGAACGGACCTTCACTGCGGCGGTTCTCAAAGGGCGGGCCAATTATCTGTGTCAGTACCGTTTCCGGGCTTTTCGCCATGCGGGTCTGCCGGTGCCGGACCGGGAACGGGAGTGGGCGATCAAGCTGGAGGCGTGGGTCGGCCAAACCGAAACCGGCGAACGGGACGAGTTGCGCGACATGCCCGAATCCTTGACCCTGTGGAGCCTGATCCATGCGGGCGGGGATCACTGTCTGGGGCGCAAGTGCGGGGATTTCGGGGCCTGTTTTCTCAATCGGGCCCGGGAACAGGCCCGGAAGGTGGATCTGGTGGTGGTGAATCACCATCTGTTTTTTGCGGATCTGGCGGTCAAGGAGGGGGGATTCGGAGAGATCCTGCCGGAATACGACGCCGTGGTCTTCGATGAGGCCCACCGGATCCCGGATGTGGTTACCCGGTTTTTCGCCACCGAGATCAGCAACTACCGGATGCGGGATCTGATCCGGGACACCCGGCGGGAGTTCGAGGAGGTGGGGGGCGGGGATGATACCCTGCTGGCGGCGCTGTTGGGCATGGAGGAGGCGGCCTTTCGTCTGCGCAACGCTTTCTCTGTGGAGGATCAGCGTCTGGCCCTGACCCCGGAGGATCTTCAGGGGGATGCGGGCCGGGCCATCAACGGGGTGGAGTGGGCGGTGCACGCTTTGAAGGATGCCCTGGAACCCCATCGACCCCGTTCCACCGGGCTGGCCGCCTGCGGTCGCCGCACCGAGG
>JADGAB010000212.1 GCA_015232245.1 Magnetococcales bacterium
CGTTGCGTTCCTTCCTGCGCGCCGATCCGGATGTGATTCTCATCGGCGAAATGCGCGACAAGGAGACCGCCCACAGCGGCATCGAGGCCTCCTTGACCGGGCATCTGGTCTTTTCCACCCTGCACACCAATTCGGCGGCGGAGACCATCGTGCGTCTGCTGGATCTGGGACTCGATCCCATGAACTTCGCCGATGCCCTGTTGGGGATTCTGGCCCAGCGTCTGGTGCGCACTCTGTGTCCGGAGTGCAAGCAGGCCTACAAGCCGGAGGAGGAGGAGTGGCAAAGGCTGGCGCGTCTGTACGGTACCGAGCATTTCCCCGAGTTGGGATTGACCCGGGAAGGGACGGTGTTGTATCGGGCCGGGGGGTGCGGCAAGTGCGGCAAGACCGGTTATCGGGGTCGGGTGGGGGTGCATGAGTTGCTGGTGGCCACCAAACCGCTGAAACAACTGGTCGTGGGCGGCGCCAAGGCCGAGGAGTTGCGCAGCCTGGCGGTCAAGGAAGGCATGCGCACCTTGATTCAGGACGGGGTGGTCAAGGTTCTCAAAGGGATGATCGATCTGTCACAACTCTTCCGGGTGGCGACGGAGTGATCTTTCGGCATGGCAGAGGCAAGCCGGTGAGCAGGGAGGTCATCGCATCCCTTTCTATCTGTCCCGTGTGTGCATTATCATGGTCGGTGGCGTGTCTGAGGGGACATGGGAGAAGGTTGTCCTGGAATGGCCGCGCCATTATTCATCGCGCTTGAAATGACCGAGGAATATACCAAAATGAGAACCGAATTTCATACCATGCTGCTTTCCAAGTTGAAGGATGTTGGCGAGCCCCGCTTCAATCTTGCCCACGAAAAACTTTTCAATATCATTATCGACGCCGATGAAATCCTGGGTGCGGCTGCCACCGGAGAGCGTCAACTCACCGAGGAGGAGTGGAACGCCCTCTCTTCCGCCAGCGATGACCTGGCAGCCTACACCAAGGTTCATTTCGCCGAAGAAGAGGCGTTCCTGGTGGCCCGGAGCTATCCGGAGAGCGATCGCCATCGCGCCACCCATCTGGGTCTGGTCGAGGAGTTGAACAACTTTCAAAAGAAAGTGGCGCAACGTGATGAACAGGATTTGAAGGAGATGCGCCGTTGGCTGCTGGAATGGTTGTTGAGTCACATCAATCATGAAGATTATGCGTATGCGCAACATTTCTTTGGCAAGCAGTAGTCCGAAGCGGTTCTTGCAGTGAGATCCTGGGGCCAACATGTATATTGACCACAAGCTGGGATTGGGCTTTGGAGGCATCGTCGGTCTGGTGCTGTTGCTGGCCATGCTGGCGTGGCAGAACATGCAGATGCTGGTCGGCATGGAGCGGGGGCATGACCGTTTGCAGCAGATGCGGGAGTCCCTGCTCGAGGCCAGAAGGCATGAGAAGAATTTTCTTCTGCGTCATGAGGATACCTGGGCAGAGCAGACCCGGGAGTGGATGGTGAAACTGAGCCATCAGATCCGGGACGAGGAGGGGCTGGGTGGCATTCTCGAGATCGAGGTCTGGCGGGAGGCGGGACGGATGGTCCAGGAGTATCTGGACCGCTTCGAGCAGATTGTGGGGGACAAACGCTCCAACACCACCGAATTGATACAAGCCGTGGAGATTCAACTGGTCCCGGTTGCCCGGAAACTGAACGAGCTGTTGATAAAAAGATTAAGTGTTCGGTCTGACAATCAGAGCGGTTTGCTTGAGCGGACGGAACGGTTCTATGCCGGTTTTGTCATCTTTGCCATGCTCTTTTCATCGTTTATGGTCTTTTTCTTGACCCGATCCATTGTGCGATCCTTGCAGGCGGGCGTGCGTTTTTCCCAGGAGATCGCCCATGGCAATCTGGGGGCGAAAATTATCGATATTCCTCCGGATGAAATCGGCATTCTCCTGACCGCCATGCAGAAGATGGGCGAGGATCTGCAGCGATTGGAGGAGGTCAATCTGCGCGCCCAGACCTCCCGGCTGGCCATGAGCGCCTTGCTGGAGAGTTCCCTGGAACCTCTGACGTTGCAGCGGCAACTGGAGGTGGTGTTGCAGATCGTGCTGACCGTGCCGTTTCTCCATTTTCAGCGCAAGGGGGCGATTTTCCTGGCGGATGACGAGGAAGGAACCCTGCAGATGGTCGCCTCCGACGGGCTTTCCGTGGAGATCAATCGGACCTGTCAGACCGTGGCGCCCGGCTGGTGTCTGTGCGGTCGGGCCGCGGTGGAAGGCAAGCTTTTGTATGTCTCCGGGTTGGATGAGCGTCACGAGAACCGTTACGAGGGGATGGGCGAGCATGGTCACTACTGTGTGCCGATTGTCTCCCGGGGCAAGGTGCTGGCGGTCATGACCCTCTATCTGGACCCGCGTCATGTGTGGAGTGCGGAAGAGGAGGCGTTTCTGTCCGGTGTGGCCTTCACGGTGGCCGGGATTCTGGAACGCAAGCGCCTGGAAGAGCGGATGCAGCATCTGGCCCATCACGATCTTTTGACCGCATTGCCCAACCGGGTGCTGTTTGCCGAGCATCTCTCCCATGCCCTGGCCCAGGCGACCCGTGGTCAGGAACCGTTGGCCCTGATGCTGGTGGATCTGGACCGGTTCAAACAAGTCAACGACACCCTGGGGCATGCGGCTGGGGATCAGGTGCTGATCACCACCACGCAGCGTATCCGGGAGTGTCTGCGCGCCTCCGACCTGGTGGCCCGCATGGGTGGAGACGAGTTTGCCGTGATCCTGGCGGATCTGACCGATCCCACATCCGCGGGTCTGGTGGCCGACAAGATTGTCCAGAGCGTCTCCCAGCCGATCATCGTGGCAGGCCAGAGTGTCAACGTGGGGGCTTCCATCGGCATAGCGGTGTTTCCCACCCATGGCGACGAAGGGGATGAATTGATGGCCTGCGCGGACATGGCCATGTACGCGGTCAAGGAACGGGGGAGGAACGGTTATCGGTTCTTCGAGAAAGGGGACCGGAAAAGTCATTGACCGTCAATGGTTGACATGCCCTGCGCGTTTCCATAAGGTTCAAGATGTTGCACACGGATTGAACGTGACGAAACCATTTCAAGACAGGGAGTCCAAACACCATGAGACTGGAAACCAAAGCCATTCACGCCGGCTACCGTCCGGACCCGACCACCAAAGCGGTGGCGGTACCCATTTACCAGACCACCTCCTATGCCTTCGACGACACCCAGCACGCCGCGGATCTGTTTGATCTGAAGGTGGCCGGAAACATCTATACCCGCATCATGAATCCCACCACGGCGGTTCTGGAACAGCGGGTGGCGGAGTTGGAAGGGGGCATCGGCGCGCTGGCGCTCGCGTCGGGTCAGGCCGCCATCACCTATGCGGTGTTCACCATCTGCGAAGCCGGAGACAACATCATCGCCTCCAGCACGCTCTATGGCGGAACCTATAACCTCTTTGCCCACACCCTGCCCCAGTTGGGCATTCATGTCCGGTTTGCCGATTATCGGGATCCGGAGAGCTTTGCCGCGTTGGTGGATGAGCGTACCAAGGCGATCTTCGTCGAGTCCATCGGCAATCCTCTGGGCAATGTGGTGGATATCGCCGCGTTGGCCCAGGTGGCCCATCGCCACGGGGTGCCCCTGATGGTGGACAACACCGTGCCCACCCCGGCCTTGTGCCGACCCTTCGAGCATGGCGCCGACATCATCATCCACTCTCTCACCAAATACATGGGGGGCCATGGCAACAGCATCGGCGGCGCGCTGGTGGATTCGGGCCGTTTCCCCTGGGCGGAACACAAGGCCCGTTTCCGGCGTCTGAACGAACCGGATGTCTCCTATCATGGCGTCACCTATACCGAGGCCCTGGGAGCTGCGGCTTTCATCGGACGTGCCCGGGTGGTGCCGTTGCGCAACATGGGGGCGGCCATCTCCCCGTTCAACAGTTTCCTGATTTTACAAGGGATCGAAACCCTCGCCCTGCGCATGGAGCGTCACTGCGCCAATGCCCTGGCCGTGGCGGAATACCTGGAAGGCCATCCCCAGGTGGCCTGGGTGGGGTACGCCGGCCTGAAGAACCATCCGAGCCGTCCCCTGGTGGAGCGCTATTTCAATGGCATGGCCTCCGGAATTCTGACCTTCGGGGTCAAGGGGGGACGCAAGTCCGGGGAGAGGTTCATCGACTCTTTGAAGCTGATCACCCATCTGGTGAACATCGGCGACGCCAAATCCCTGGCCTGTCATCCCGCCAGCACCACCCACCGGCAACTCTCCCCGGAGGAGATGAAAAAGGCCGGCGTTTCCGAAGACATGGTGCGCCTCTCCGTGGGACTGGAACACATCGACGATATTCTCGCCGATATCACCCAGGCTCTGGATGCGGCCACCCAGGTTTGATCCTTTCTGTTTGATCCCGCTTCTGTCCCGCCTTCCCCGCAAGGTTCCGGAGACCCTCTCCGGAACCTTGTCAAGCAAAAAAAAACTTGGCATGACGGTCAAGGCAAAAAAATAATTTCGAATATTGGAATTTTATGATTGTCTAATGTGGGATCTGTGATAAGATTTCCAAGATGCCGAGGGCCTGAAACTGAATTGAGAGACCGACCTCGATACCGTACCCATCACGCCGTTTTCATTGAGGAGTGCGCGAAGAATGAGTGGCAAACATGACAAATCCAAGACGATGGAATTGCATACCCCCATGCTCAACGAATTGGAAACCGGCCCCTGGCCAAGTTTCTTTTCGGATCTTAAAGAATACTCAAAAAAGAAGCCGGTTGTTGCTCAACTCCTCAATCAACTTGAGGAGTCGTATGAAAACAAATGGAATTACTGGTTAGGCAAGATCATTAACGCTCCTGGTTATGGCGGCGGCATCATCGCCCGCGTTTCCGAACTGTCCCACAAATATCCTGGTCTGGCCAATTTTCACACGGTGCGTGTCATCGAGCCTCCGGGCTGGGTCTACTCCACCGAAGCCCTGCGCAATCTGGCGGACACCTCGGAGCGCAACGGCGCCGGCATTTTGCAGTTCCACGGCATGAGTGGCGATGTCCTGCTGCTGGGTTTCGACGATCCGGGCGCCCTGCAGTGTGTCGAAGACCTGATGAACGATGGCTGGGATATCGGCGGTTCCGGTGCGGCCATGCGCACCCTGCAGTGCTGTGTCGGTCAGGCCCGTTGCGAAATGGCCTGCTACGACACCATGAAGACCACCAAACACATCACCGATACCTTCATCCACTATCTGCACCGCCCCGAATTCGTCTACAAGTTCAAGTTCAAACTCTCCGGTTGCGGCAATGACTGCGCCAACTCCATGCTGCGCTCCGACATGCCCATCATCGGCACGTGGCGTGGCCCGATGCAGGTCGATCAGGCCAAAGTGGCCGAGTTCATCGACGAGAAAGGTCTGGAATATCTCATCGACAACGTGCTCACCCGCTGCCCGACCCGCTGTTTGTCGGTCAAGGGCAAAACCCTCGAAGTGGACAACGAGAACTGTGTGCGCTGCATGCACTGCATCAATGTGATGCACCATGCCTTGAAGCCTGGTCTGGATCGGGGCGTCACCATTCTGGTGGGCGGTCACCGCACCCTGAAGATCGGCGACACCATGAGTTCCGTGCTCGTGCCTTTCATGAAACTGGAAACCGACGAAGACCGGGATGCCCTGATCGAATTCATCGAACGGGTCTGGGAGTTCTGGAACGATAACGGCATGGATCACGAGCGCATCGGCGAGTTCATCGCCCGCGTCGGCATGGGAACCTTCCTCAAGGGGATTGGTGTGGAACCCGATCCGCGCATGATTCGTCAACCCCGCACCACCTCCTACATCAAGTTCGAGGAACTGGCTCCCCCCCGCTCCGATGGCGAGCGGAAAAAGGATCCTCCGGTGTGGAATCGTGAGGCCGAGTCCGTCGAAACCGCCTGATCCGGCTTGTAGCCGGTTGGGTGTTACAGTGAATCCCTTACTTACATGAGGAAAGGTTTTCAATATGAGCAATAAACCATTGGCTCCCCGGAGAGGTGGGCACGCCGAAGGTGGCCAGACCCGATCCCGCCGCCACCAGCAGGCCGTCGGCGTGGCCGTGG
>JADGAB010000213.1 GCA_015232245.1 Magnetococcales bacterium
AGTTCCCGCCGGATCTCGTTGAACCGGTCCATGGAGGCGATGGCTTCGCTCTGGCGGTTGTCGTTGACCAGCCGGACCGTCTCCCGGGCGCATTCATGCACCGCCATGTGGACCTTGCCCAGAACCTGGAAGGTCTCCCGCTCCCCGTAGAGGTGGGTTCCCGCCGTGTCGTACCATTTGCCGAAATCGCATTCGTGACCGTTGGCCACCGCGCTGGTCTCCAGCATGAGCCGGCCACGAATGACATTTTCCAGCTTTCCCAGCCATTTGAGATGGGCCAGTTTGATCGCCTCGGCATCGAAGGGACGGTTGCCCACCCGGATCAACGCGCCGGCTGTGGTCAGATCGTCCACCGCGGTCTGGATGACATCCACCAGCACCGAGGTGTGATGGGCGGTTCCTTCCACGAAAGAGATCCGTTCCACCGTGTCCTGCACTTTCCGCCGGCTGGAGGCGATGGATTCCAGGGATGCGTCGGCGGCTTCCAGAGTGGATCCGGAGAGGGTCTGCACCTCCTGGCTGCTCCGGGTCAACTCTTCCGAGGCGTGGGCGGCCTCGGTGGCGGCATGGGCGATATTCTCCGCGCCGCTGGCCGACTCTTCGGCGGAACGGGCCACCTCTCGCGCCGCTGAGGAGAGTTCCTGGGCTTTGCGGGTCACGTCGTCGGCGGCGGTGGAGACCGCTCCCATGGAACGGGAGATCTCCATGGTGACATGGGCCTGTTCGACGACAGCCTGGGTGATTTCGGTGTTGGAGACCACCAGGGTTTCCACCATGGCGGCGATGCGGCGTACCGATTCGGCTGCCTGCTGGGTGTGGTCCTGGATCTCCTGTACCCGGTTGGCGATGGTGAGGGTGGCCTCGGCGGTCTGACGGGCCAGATCCTTGACCTCGTTGGCCACCACGGCAAACCCTTTGCCGGCCTGTCCGGCTCCGGCGGCCTCGATGGCGGCATTCAGGGCCAGCATGTTGGTCTGTTCGGCGATGTGGTTGATGATGCCGGTGACATTGCCGATCTCCCGGGCCGATTCCGCCAGTTTCTCCACCACGGCCAGACCCTCGTCCGCCAGTTTGTCCGCCTGACTGGACTCCCGACTGGCGGCCTCGCAGCGTTGCCGGACTTCGCTGATGGAAACGGTCATTCTGTCCACGGCCCCTGCCACGGTGCCCACCGAATGGTTGACCTGGATCAGACTTTCGTTGACCCCGGAGAGATTGGCGGTCATCTCCTCGGAGGCGGCGGCAATGGTTCCCGCCGTGGAAGAGGCCTGTTGGGCCGCGGAGGCCATGCCGGCAATGGCATGGGACAACTGGGCTATGGCCTCGGCAACGGTATCGACCCGTCCATCGGTGCTTTTGGCGTTGTCGCGGATGGTATCCACGTTCTGTCCGATCTGACCGTTGGCCGCCGCCACCTCCCGGACCATCCGCCCTCCGGAGCCGGCGTCGGTGTCGAGCATTCTTTTGGCTTCCAGAAGCTCGCTGATGCAGGCTTTCAGGGTGTCGCTCTGCAGATGAATCTGATGGATGATCTCGCGAATGTTGATCACCATGCGTTCCGCGGCGCCATAGATGCCGTAGTGGATCTTGTGCCCGCCGTTGAATGAGACGGTGAGATCACCCTGGGCCACCCGCTCCATGATGGCCATCACCTCGGCGGGTTCACCTCCCACCAGCCGCAGAATGTTGCGGGAGTAGAAGATCGCCAGAACCGTGGCCAGGGTCAGGATCGACACCACCAGCGCCAGACCGGTGAATAAACCGTTGGCGGCCTGGTCACGCAAGGATTTGGCGTTCAGCATGAGATCGGCGGACAACCGGTCTTCCACCTCCTTGACCCGATTGATCTTCTCGCTTATGGCCGCAAACCAGACCGCAGGATCCACACCGAATCCGCCGCTGCCGGATTTGTCGAAGGCGAGCTGACGGAACCGTTCCACCTCTTCGGTGGGTTTTCCGGTCATTTTTTCTTTGTAGAACGCCACCTGCTCTGGTTTGGCCAACTCCTGGAAGCTGCCCAGATGACTCTCCTGTTGCCCCACCAGTTGCCCAAACCGGCGCAGCATGCCGGGTCCGAAGCCGTTCTGGCTGAAGGTGTTGGTGAGGGTGGCCCGTTCCAGCCCCATGTACTCCTTGGCGGACAGCAGGTGCAGATAGGCCATGGCGATATCCGACAGATCCGGTTCCCTGGCCATGCGGGAGACCTCGCCGGCGTTGGTCAGCAGGGCGGCAATGAGACCGGTATAGTATCCGAGGGCCTCCGGAGCCGGGATGGAGAGTCCGTCCACCTTTTTGCGGAGGGCGGCAAGCTCCTGAAATTTTTGCAGGGAGTTATGCAGATTCTTCGTAAAATCCTTGGCAATACCTTTGGCTTCGAAGGATTTGATGAAGCTTTGCAGGGAGTCGATGGCCGGGTCGGTGGCGCCGGAGCGCTGTTTGGGCAGTTCGGTGGTGAATTTTTCCCCTTTGCTGCCCAGAAATCCCGCGGACAGGCCCCGTTCTTTTTGCAGTTCATGGATGGTGGAACTGATGCGTACCGCCAGATCCATCAGTTGATTCACGGTACCCATTTCCTGGTAGAGCTGTTTTTTCTCCCAGATGACCATGCCGCCGAAACCAAGGCTGCCAAGAAGGGGAAAAAGCAGCATGATCACGAATTTGGTGCGTAACGGTATTGCCTGAAGCAACGTCATGGAAACCATTCCCCCAATTCATTATCATGAGTGCGGATTATCGTTTGGCCTGCAGGAAGGCGTCCGGAATTATGAATCGTTTATAAACCTGACATCTCCCGGATGGCAAGCGCCAGCGTGTTGGTTCATGTTTGAGGTCGTCCGGATTCGGTGCGGCGGGGGTGGACCCGGTTCTCCCCGAGCAGTTCCCGGAGCTTCTGCATCAAAGGGGGATCCGGGGTGACCCGGAGACCGTCGCCAAACAGAAACATCCCCAACCGGTCGGGCAGACGCATCTCCAGCACCACCCGACAGGTGGTTCCCGGATGTTCCTGGAGAATCTCTTTGAGACGCGCGACGCTTTTTTCGTTCAGGGCAAGGGCGTCGGCCTGGAGCAGCAGTTCACGGCACCACTCGCGACGCAGAACGCTCAGATCCAGAAGACGTTCCGCGGTGATTTTCGGTTCATCCTCGCCGATCTCCAGGTTGCCTTCGATGATGATCATCCCTTCGGTTTCCAGCAGTTCCTGACTCCCCGAGTAGATATCGGCAAAGATCACCACTTCGATCTGGTCTTCCAGGTCTTCCAGGGTGACGAAGGCCATTCGGTCCCCTTTCCGGGTACGGTGGAGTTTGCGTTCCACGATCACTCCGGCCACCCGGGCCTTGGAGGGACCATCCATGCGGGCCCTGGCTTTCTGCTTGACCCGGGTGATGGTGTCGATGCCGTATTCCCGCAGTTCGGCGCCGTCCCGTTGGGCTGGATGGGAGGTGATGAAAAAACCGATGGCCTCTTTTTCGCAGGCCATCTGCTCCTCGAAGCTCCATTCGGGCGTTTCCGGGAGGGGGTCGGGCTCCTGCTGGTCGCCGAAAAGATCCAGATAGCCTTTGCCCTTGTTCTCCTTGCGTTTGATGGCGGAGGCCAGAAGCTCCGGCAGACCGGCCAGCATGGCGGCCCGGTTGGCGTGCAAAGCGTCGCAGGCGCCTGACTTGATCAGGTTTTCCATGACCCGGCGATTCAGTCCCGAGGAGGCGATGCGGTGGCACAGGTCGTGGAGCGAAGAGAAGGCCCCTCCGCTCTCCCGGGCCTTGATCAGGGCCTCCATGGCCCCCTGGCCGACGTTCTTGATGGCCGCCAGACCGTAGCGGACGCTGTTTTCCTCCACCGAGAAGACGATCCGGGAGTGATTGACATCCGGCGGCAGCACCGTGACCCGCATGGCCCGGCACTCCCTTATGAACTGGGCCAGTTTGTCGGTGAAGAGCAGATCGCAGGTGAGGGTGGCGGCCATGAACTCCACCGGATAGTGGGCCTTGAGCCAGGCGGTCTGGTAGGAGAGCAGGGCGTAGGCCGCGGAGTGGGACTTGTTGAAACCGTAGCCGGCGAATTTCTCCATCAGGTCGAAGATGTATTCGGCTCTCTCCTTGGAAACCTGATTGGCCAGAGCGCCCCGGACAAAGATCTCCCGCTGGGAGAGCATCTCCGAGAGCTTTTTCTTGCCCATGGCCCGACGCAGCAGATCCGCGCCTCCCAGGGTGTATCCCGCCAGCACCTGGGCGATTTTCATCACCTGTTCCTGGTAGAGGATGACCCCGTAGGTCTCCTTGAGGATCGGCTCCAGTTGAGGCAGGGGATAGGCGGTATCCACCCGGCCATGTTTGCGGTTGATGAAGTCATCCACCATGCCCGATCCCAGTGGTCCGGGACGGTAGAGGGCCACCAGGGCGATGATGTCCTCGAAGGCGTCCGGGGCCAGTTTCTTCAGGATGTCCCGCATGCCCGAGGATTCCAACTGGAACACCCCCCGGGTCTGTCCGCTCTGCAAAAGCCTGAAGGTTTCCGGATCAGCCAGATCGATGGTGTTGATGTCGATGGGCGGTTCGTTCCCGATGGCGCGGCGACGGTTGACCAGCTTGAGCACGTCATCGATCACGGTCAGGGTCTTGAGTCCCAGAAAGTCGAACTTGACCAGTCCGATCTTCTCCGCGTCCATCATGTTGAACTGGGTCACCGGCATGTCGGAGCGGGGATCCAGGTAGAGAGGCACCATGTCGGTGAGGGGGCCGTTGGCCATCACCACCCCGGCGGCATGGGTGCCCGCGGAACGAGGCAGACCCTCCAGGGCCAGGGCCAGGTCCAGCAGTTCCTGGACTTCCGGCTCCTCCCGGGGAAGGATGGCCAGACGGTCCTCCTGTTCGATGGCCTCCTTCAGGGTGATGCCCAGGATGTTGGGGATCAGTTTGGCGATGCGGTCCACCTGACCATAGGGAAACTGCAACACCCGTCCCACATCCCGCACCGCCATGCGGGCCTGCAGGGTGCCGAAGGTGATGATCTGGGCCACCCGGTCGGCGCCGTATTTGTGCTGGACGTAGTGGATGACCTTTTCCCGCTGGTCCATGCAGAAATCCACGTCGAAGTCCGGCATGGAGACCCGTTCCGGGTTGAGAAAACGCTCGAACAGCAGATGATAGCGCAGCGGATCCAGATCGGTGATATCCAGGGCCCAGGCCGCCACCGAACCGGCCCCGGAGCCGCGGCCCGGACCCACGGGAATGCCGTGCCCCTTGGCCCAGCGGATGAAGTCGGAGACGATGAGAAAATAGCCGGGAAATCCCATCTGCACGATCACGTCGAGCTCATAGTCGAGGCGCTCGTGATAAACACGGATGACATCCTTCAGGTGGGTCGGATCGGTGAGGGGAGTGACGATGGTCCGGATCCGTTTGTCAAGCCCCGTTTCCGCCTCGCTCTTGAGCCAGGAGGCCAGATCCTGACCTTCCGGCACCTGAAAGTCCGGCAGAACCGTCTTGCCCAGTTCCATGCGGAAGCTGCAGCGCTTGGCGATCTGCAGGGTGTTCTCCAGGCTCTCCGGCAGATCGGCGAACAGGGTGGCCATCTCGTCGCCGCTGGCGAAATGTCGCCGGTTGTTGATGCGGGGCCGTTTTTCGTCCAGCAACGTGAATCCGCCGCCGATGCACGTCAAGGCATCCTGGGCGCGATGATCCTTCTGGTCGAGAAAATGGACGTCGTTGGTGGCCACCAGAGGCAGGTCCAGGGCATGGGCCAGCTCCGCGGTCTGCTGGACGAGGCGCTCCTCGTCCGGCTCCCCGTGGCGCTGGATCTCCAGATAGAATCCCGGATTGCCGGTGGTTTCATCACTGTAGAGGGTTTCCAGCCATTGGGCGGCCTCCCGGGCCAGATCCATGCGACCGGCGACAAGGTGCCGACCCACCGCCCCCTTGGGACCGGCGGACAGGGCGATCAGACCCTGTTTGTGACGCTCCAGCAGTTCGGGATCCACCCGTGGTCCGTCGTGACTTCCCTCGACGTAGCCCGCCGAGACCAGCCGGACAAGACTGCGCCAGCCGGTGGCGTTGC
>JADGAB010000214.1 GCA_015232245.1 Magnetococcales bacterium
GGTGGTATTTCTCCATCCGAAGGGGATGGGGGGTGTTCTGGTTGAGCTGGAACAGTCCAGCCAGGATTAGTGACATCTAACATGGAGTGGAAAGAAATGAGTGAGATTGTGATTGTTTCCGCCGCGCGTACTGCTGTTGGGACTTTTGGCGGGGGATTGAGCGGCGTGCCGGCCCACAAACTGGGAGAGATCGCCATCGTGGAAGCGCTGAAACGGGCGGGCGTGGCGCCGGCGGAAGTCTCCGAAGTGGTGCTGGGTCAGATCCTGGCCGCGGGCGCGGGTCAGAATCCGGCCCGTCAGGCGGCGGTGAACGCGGGCATTCCGGTGGAAAAGACCGCCTATGGTCTGAATCAACTGTGCGGCTCGGGTCTGCGCTCCGTGGTCAACGGCTACCAGTCCATCTCCATGGGAGACGCGGAGATCGTGGTGGCCGGCGGTCAGGAGAACATGAGCCTGGCGCCCCATCTGCTGCATCTGCGCAACGGCACCAAGATGGGCAGCGCCGAGATGCAGGACAGCATGATCCGGGACGCCCTCACCGACGCCTTCCACAACTACCACATGGGCAACACCGCCGAGAACGTGGCCAAGAAGTGGGGATTGACCCGGGCCGAGCAGGACGCCTTTGCCGCCTCCTCCCAGCAGAAGGCGGAACAGGCCCAGAAAGAGGGTCGTTTCAAGGAAGAGATCGTGCCTGTGGTGATTCCGGGCCGGAAAGGGGATGTGATCATCGATACCGACGAGCATCCCAAGCACGGCACCACGGTGGATACCCTGGCCAAGCTGCGGGCGGCCTTCGACAAGGAAGGGACCGTGACCGCGGGCAACGCTTCGGGCATCAACGACGGCGCGGCGGTGGTGGTGCTGATGAGCGCGGCCAACGCGGCCAAGCGTGGTCTGCAGCCTCTGGCGCGGATCGTCTCGTGGGCCTCCTGCGGGGTGGATCCGGCCATCATGGGCACAGGCCCGATTCCTTCCAGCCGTCTGGCGTTGAGCAAGGCGGGCTGGACCATCGACGATCTGGACCTGATCGAGGCCAACGAAGCCTTCGCCGCCCAGGCCATGGCGGTGAACCGGGATATGGGTTGGGATCTGTCCAAGGTGAACGTCAATGGTGGCGCCATTGCCATGGGTCATCCGGTGGGGGCCTCCGGCGCGCGGATTCTGGTGACCCTGCTGCACGAAATGAAACGTCGCAACGCCCACAAGGGTCTGGCGACCTTGTGCATCGGTGGCGGCATGGGCATCGCCCTGTGCGTTGCCCGGGATTGACGCATGGGTGAATGAAAGATACGAGGGGGCATGGTCCCCCTCTTTCTTTCATCAGCCGGATCAAAAATCACCACACAAGGGAGCAACGGGATGAACGAGGCAAACGAGGTACTGCTGCTGGAGCGTGACAACGCGGGCGTCGTCCATCCCCGGATCACCTTTTTTCCTGTGGAGGAGCTGCCGGCAGGGGATGTGGTGGTACGGGTGATCCGCTCCGGGATCAACTACAAAGATGCCCTGGCGGTCAGCGGAAAAGGGGTCATCATCCGCCGTTTTCCCATGATTCCCGGCATCGATCTGGCCGGGGAGGTGGTCAGCTCCGACCATCCGGCTTGGCGGATCGGGGATCGGGTGCTGTCCACGGGCCGGGGCATGGGAGAGACACGTCATGGCGCCTTTGCCCGGTTTACCCGTCTGCCGGGAGAGTGGCTCACCGCCCTGCCGGAGGGTTGGGATGCGGACCGGGCCATGCTGCTGGGCACCGCCGGTTTGACCGCCATGTTGACCGTCATGGCCCTGGAGGCCGGTGACGTGCTGCCGGAGCGGGGCGCGGTGCTGGTGACCGGCCCCACCGGCGGAGTTGGCGGATGGGCGGTGGTGCTGCTGGCGCAACTGGGCTATCGGGTATGCGCCGCCACGGGACGAATGAGTCATGAAGGGTATCTGCGGGAACTGGGGGCCTCGGAGGTGATCGACCGGGCCGAATTGACCGCCTCCTCCAAACCGTTGGATCTGCAACGCTGGAGCGGCGCGGTGGATGTGGCCGGCGGGGCCACTCTGGCAGGAATGCTCAAGCACATCACCTACGGCGGCACCGTGGCCGCCTGCGGACTCGCGGATGACGCCACCCTGCCCGCCTCGGTTTTTCCCTTCATTCTGCGCAGCATCCGTTTGCAGGGCGTGGATTCGGTGATGATCGACGCCACCACCCGGCAGACCGCCTGGAACCGGCTGGCGGAAATCATTCCCGAGACGTTATTTGATCGTTTCCGGGATCGCACCGTCTCTCTGACCCAAACCCCCCATGCCTGCGAGGATCTGCTGGCAGGTCGGGCACGTGGTCGGATACTGGTGGATCCCCACTTGTCAGCACCTTAAATTAAAGATTTCAAATGGCTGCGGCGCGGCCTTCAGCAAGGAGCATTCAAAGTATGAGCAATCAGGAAGCTTATGAAAAAATGTACCGTCGTTCCATCGATGACCGGGAGGCCTTCTGGGACGAACAGGCCCAATTGATCCATTGGCACAAACCCTATGACCGGGTGCTCGATTACGACGATCCCCCCTTTGCCAAATGGTTTCCCGGGGGATTGACCAACATCTGCTACAACGCTGTGGACCGTCATGTAGCCGAACGGGGCGATCAGACCGCCATCATCTGGGTCTCCACGGAAGTGGACAAACGGGAGCATATGAGCTACCGGGAGCTGTATCGCCAGGTCAACGAGATGGCCTCCCTGCTGCTGGAACTGGGCATCGGCCAGGGTGACCGGGTGCTGATCTATCTGCCGATGATGCCGGAAGCCATCGTGGCCATGCTGGCCTGTGTGCGGATCGGAGCGATTCATTCGGTGGTGTTTGGCGGATTCGCCGCGTTGGCTCTGGCCTCCCGGATCGACGACGCCAGCCCGAAACTGGTCATCACCGCCGATGGCGGCATGCGCGGCGGCAAGATCGCCCCCTACAAGCCCCTGCTCTCCGAAGGACTGGCGGCAGTCACGGTGGAAAAACCGGCGGTTCTGGTACTCAATCGCGGCCTGGACACCCCCCCCTGCCCCATCGAGGGAGAGATCGACTTCGCTTCCGCCATCGCCCGTCACGCCGGCAAGGAGGTGCCACCGGTCTGGGTCGATTCCACCCACCCCTCGTACATCCTCTACACCTCGGGCACCACCGGGCGTCCCAAGGGGGTGCAACGGGATACGGGCGGTCACATGGTGGCCATGCGTCAATCCATGAAGCACATCTACGGCGTGGAACCCGGCGAGGTGATGTTCGCCGGTTCGGACATCGGCTGGGTGGTGGGACACTCCTATATCGTCTACGCCCCTCTGCTCACCGGCGCCACCACCATCCTCTACGAGGGACTGCCCATCCGTCCGGATCCGGGCATCTGGTGGTCCCTGGTGGCGGAATACGGGGTCAACTGTCTGTTCACCTCCCCGACCGCCATTCGCCTGTTGAAGAAAACCGGAGCGGAGTGGATCACCAGACACGATCTCTCCTCGCTGCGCACCATGTTTCTGGCGGGGGAACCCCTCGACAAGGAGACCCATCGCTGGGTCACCGAAGCCCTGCGCATCCCGGTGGTGGACAACTACTGGCAGACCGAAACCGGCTGGCCGATTCTCACCAACTTTGCCGGTCTGGGGCTGATGGAGCTGAAATTCGGCTCACCCACCAAACCCTCTTTCGGTTACGACACCGTGCTGCTGGACGAAACCGGCGCGGAACTGGGCGCCAACACCAAGGGTTCCCTGATGGTGCGTCCGCCTCTGCCTCCGGGGTGCATGAGCACCATCTGGGGCGATGACGCCCGTTTCGTCAAGACCTACTTCTCCAGCGCCAAGGAGATGCTCTACGCCACCTTCGACTATGCCATCTTCGATGATGACGGCTATTACTTCATCATGGGCAGAAACGATGACGTGATCAATGTGGCGGGTCATCGTCTCGGCACCCGGGAGGTGGAAGAGGCGTTGTGCACCCATCCGGCTGTGGCGGAAGCGGCGGCGGTGGGCATCCAGGATCAGTTGAAAGGCCAGGAGATCGTCGCCTTTGTGGTGCTGATGACCAATGCGGTCCCCCCCACGCCAGAGGAGTTGAAAAACGTGGTGGCCCGGCAGATCGGCGGCATCGCCAAACCCAAATTCCTGCATATCGTGCCCGGCCTGCCCAAGACCCGTTCCGGCAAGGTGATCCGTCGGGCCATTCTGGCCATTGCCGAAGGCCGGGATCCCGGTGATCTGCCCACCATCGAAGACGCCAAAATGTTGGATGTGATCCGCAACGCCGTGAAGTAACCTGCCTTCTTGTCCCGCTTCCCCCGACATGCCGGGGGAAGCGGGATTTCAGCCCTCACCCGCAACGCTTCCCCCCAAAAAACAACCGCGCCCCATGGGCCGACATCTGGCGGACGCAAACATGCGCACAATCGTTTGCAAGCATAAAAAATTTGACCGTAAAAAGACGCTGCCCGATGCACCTGGAAACATTGCTGTCTGGACGACTTTTCATTAAACTATCGAGCGTTCGTGACAGGTGTTGATTCACCTCGACCCGTTGAACATTCAACTCAAGCAGATACTCTTCAAGATTCCCTTGCATGGGAGATGTTCTCAAAGGCAACCCGATGAACTCAAATCATCCTAAAAAAACTTCCAATGAAAATTTCATGGAACGTCAGAGTCTGCCAAGACGTATCGGCATCATTTTGTTGCTGGCCGTCCTCGGCATCTTCGTGGCCGGGGAGCTGACCCTGGAATCCAAAAAACAGGGCATGCTGGAAGACCGGGAACTCAAAACCAGGCATCTGGTGGAAACCGCCCACCATATTTTGCAAACCTACCACGACAAACAGGCCGCCGGGGAACTCACCGCAGCCCAGGCACAGGAAGCGGCCAAAACCATGGTCCGCTCCCTGCGCTACGGGGCCAACGACTATTTCTGGATCAACGATCTGGACTCCAGAATGATCGTGCATCCCATCAAGCCCGAACTCGAAGGCAAGGATCTCTCCGAATTCAAGGATCCGGTAGGCAAGAAGCTGTTCATCGCCTTTGTGGAGGTGGCCAAAAAGGATGGCGCGGGGTTTGTCGATTACTTGTGGGACCGGCCCGTGGCCAACGCCACGGAACGCATTCCGAAAATCTCCTATGTGATGCTCTTCAAGCCCTGGGGTTGGGTGCTCGGCTCGGGGATTTATATCGATGATATCAACAAGACCTTTCTGCGCGATCTTGGCTGGCTGCTGGCCGAACTGGCCCTGATCGCCCTGGGACTCATCGCGGTGGCGTACTGGATCGCCCGCACCATTCTGCAACAAGTGGGAGGCGACATCCATCAGGTGGAACACGCCGTCACCCGACTGGCGGATGGAGATATGACCATTCGCATCAAAAGTCGCAACAACGCCCCACCCACCGGAATCGCCAAAGCGGTCAACCGGCTGGCCGATCGCCTGGAACGCACCATGCGTCTGATCAATCTCCATTCAGGCGGCATCACCGCCTGCGTGACCGAATTGATCAAGATCCGCGACATGGTGAGCCAGGACGCGGACAAATCCCTCAAGATCGTTCAAACCGTCTCCGGAAAAAACACCTCCCTGGCCGGAGAGGTGCAGTCCATCACCCAATCCATCGTGGAGGAGACCGACAGCATCGATGCCATCGCCCAGGCTGCCGGTGAGGTGTCGAACAACATCATCACCATCGCCGCCGGCGCGGAGGAGGCCAGCGCCAATATCGCCACCATGGCCGCCGCCGCCGAGGAGATGACTTCCAATATCGAAGGCGTCAACCAGAGCCTCTCCAGAGTCGATGAGTCGGTCAAGAATGTGGCGAACTCCATCGACGACATCACCACCGCCCTGCAGGAGATCAACCGGCGCTGCCAGAACGCCAGCGCCGAATCGGAAACCGCCAATACCCACGCCATGGGGGTGCGGGAGGTGATGGAACGCCTCTCCTCCTCCGCCCAGGAGATCGGCGACGTGGTGGACATCATCAACAACATCGCCGAACAGACCAACATGCTCGCCCTGAACGCCTCCATCG
>JADGAB010000215.1 GCA_015232245.1 Magnetococcales bacterium
CGGCCCCGGTATTCATTCACCCCCCCGGCGACGCTCCCGCCGCCGCCCCGCCGCCTCCACCCCTGGATCTGGCCAGCGACGCCATCCGCCAGGCCCAGGCCCAGGGGTTCAAGGTGCTGATCACCGCGATCTCCATGGGACAACGGGAACGCCTGAGGGAACTCCTCGAAGACCACAAAATTCCAGCCACCACCATCTCCCACTGGAATGAACTGCTGACCCTCTCCCCCGGGTCCACCACCTTCCTGGCGGTGGGTGATCTGGAAAGCGGTTTCGTGCATGGCCGCATGGGTCTGATCCTGCTTACCGAAAGCGCCATTTTCGGAGTCAAGACCAAGCGTCGCAAAACCGATCCCCGCTATCTCGATCAACTGCTGGCCGGATTCGCCGATCTGAAGGAACAGGATCCGGTGGTCCACGCCGATCACGGGGTGGGCCGCTATGGCGGTCTCCACTCCCTGGAGGTGGGGGGGATCAAGAATGATTTTCTGCTGATCCATTACGCCGGCACGGACAAACTCTACGCCCCGGTGGAGACCCTCGACCGGGTGACCAAATACATCGGCGGCGAAGATGTGCCCCTCGACAAGCTCGGCGGGGTCAAGTGGGAGAAAACCAGGGAGAAAGCCAAACGCAAGATTCTGGAGATGGCCGAAGAGCTGGTACGGCTTCAAGCGCTGCGCCAGGCCAATCCTGGTTTCAGCTTCTCCACGCCGGATCCACTGTTGCAGGAGTTCGCGGCAGGCTTTCCCTTCGAGGAGACCCCGGATCAGACCGCCGCCATCGAGGCGGTGCTCAACGACATGGCCCAGACCAAACCCATGGACCGACTGGTCTGCGGCGACGTGGGATTCGGCAAAACCGAAGTGGCCCTGCGCGCCGCCTTCCGCGCCGTGATGGATGGCAAACAGGTGGCGGTTCTCTCCCCCACCACCATCCTGACCCAGCAGCACTACGAAACCTTCACCCGACGCCTGGGCTCCTATCCTGTCACCGTGGATATTCTCTCCCGCTTCCGCACCCCCGCCGAACAGAAAAAAGCGGTGGAGATGATCGCCCATGGCGGGGTGGATATCATCGTCGGCACCCATCGTCTGCTGCAAAAGGATGTGGTGTTCAAGGATCTGGGACTTCTGGTGGTGGACGAGGAACAACGTTTCGGCGTGGTACACAAGGAACGCATCAAACAGATGCGCGCCGCCGTGGACATTCTCACCCTCACCGCCACTCCGATTCCCCGCACCCTGCACATGGCCATGAGCGGTCTGCGGGACATCTCCATCATCGCCACCCCGCCGGTCAACCGGCTGGCCATCCGTACCTTCGTGCTGCAGTACGACCGTCAGAAGGTGCGAGAGGCGGTTCTGCGGGAGATCTACCGGGGGGGACAGGTCTTTTTCGTCCACAACCGGGTGCAGGATATCGACAAAATGGCCACGGATCTGGCGGAACTGGTCCCCGAGGCCAAGATCGGCGTGGCCCATGGCCAGATGCGGGAAGGACGGCTGGAGAAAATCATGCTCTCCTTCTACCGCCAGGAGTTCAACCTGCTGTTGTGTACCACCATCATCGAAAACGGCGTGGACATCCCCACCGCCAACACCATCATCATCCATCGGGCCGACAAGTTCGGACTGGCCCAACTCCATCAACTGCGGGGTCGGGTGGGACGCTCCCGCCATCGGGCCTACGCCTATCTGTTCATCCCCCACCCCCAGTCTCTCACCGAGGATGCCATGAAAAGACTGGAGGCCATCGAGTCCATGGGGGAACTCGGCGCCGGCTTCACCCTGGCCACCCATGACATGGAGATCCGCGGGGCTGGCAACATGCTGGGAGACGAACAATCCGGCCAGATCCGCGAGGTGGGCTTCGAACTTTACAACCAGATGCTCAAAGAGGCGGTCGATTCCCTGAACGCGGGCAATGGCCAGCTCTCCACGGTCGGCAAACCGGAACCGGAAGAGTTCTCACCGGTCATCAATCTGCACATCTCCACCCACATCCCTGAAGATTACGTCCCGGACGTACGCCAGCGGCTTACCCTCTACAAGCGGATCGCCACCCTGGAAACCGCCAACGACATCGGGGAGATGCGCGCCGAACTCACCGACCGTTTTGGCCATCTGCCGGAATCCGCCTCCCATCTGCTGCGCGTCATGGCGCTCAAGCAGGCCTGCCGCCGCATCAAGATCCTCAAGATCGACGCCGGTCCCAAAGGGGCCAGCATCCAGTTTCACGCCACGCCCAATGTCAATCCGGAAGGGATCATCGCCTTGCTCCAGCAAAGCCACGGAGCCATTCGTCTCAACCATGAAACCCAGTCCCTGAGCATCAAGGATCGGGCCTGGGAAGAGACCAACGCCCGCATCGATGAACTGACGGCCATTCTGAAGCGGTTGCAACCCAGCCAGTGAACCAACGCCTCCCGTAGTGGGTGCAGGAGCCTCCAGATCCTTATGCGGACGGCAGCGGCCAGCGTTTAAAACGCAGCCATTTCGGGATGCGTTGTTTTCATTAGGGGTCCAGGGAGATTATCCCACTGGTGGGGTCCAGGGGCGAAGCCCTTGGGACTTTGCCTTTAGGCGCGCTTTTTTAGGGGAATTGCGAAGCAATTCCCTTGCGCGCCCAACATGCCGCGAAGCGGCGCCTTTCCGACCGTGCGTCCCGCATTGCCGCCGGGTCGAAAAATCAACATCCCGAAATGGGTGCGGTTTAAAACGCATAAAAAAAGGCCGATGGTGCAGTGACCATCGGCCTTACAACGCTTCAATCTGCTTGCAATGGCAAGCAGACACTGATCCAGATCAACCTGCCTGACGCTCCACCAATTCCAGGTATGCCATGGGCGCGCAATCCCCATACCGGTGACCGGTCTTGATGATGCGGGTATATCCACCATTGCGGGTCCGGTTGCGCTCGGCGATATCCGAGAAGAGTTTATGGGTCACCTCTTTGTCCGTCATCACCGACAGGGCCTGACGACGGGCATGCAGGGAGCCATCCTTGCCCAGAGTCACCATCTTGTCGGCCATGATACGCAGTTCTTTGGCGCGAGGCACAGTGATTTCGATCCGCTCATAACGAAACAGGCTGGTCAACATGTTCCGCAGCATGGCATTGCGGATATCAGGTCTGAGATTGAGCTTCCGGCCATGTTTAAGATGTCTCATTTCACATCATTCCTTAGATTCGGTATTTGCGCGATCTTAAAAATTTTCTTCATCAAACTGCCGCGCCAGATCCTCGATATTTTCCGGCGGCCAGCCATCCAGATGCATGCCAAGACTCAGATCCATCTCTTCAAGCACTTCCTTGATTTCGTTCAAGGATTTGCGACCAAAGTTCGGGGTCTTCAGCATTTCGGATTCGGTTTTTTGCACCAGATCGCCGATATAGACGATATCATCGTTCTTCAGGCAATTGGCGGAACGCACCGACAATTCCAGCTCATCCACCTTGCGGAAGAGATTGGGATTCCACTTGGGCGCGGCATTGTCATCCCGTCCATCATGAATCGGAATATCATCGAAATTGATGAACAGGCTCAACTGATCCTGCAGGATTTTGGCCGCCAGGGCCAAGGCATCCTCGGGGCTGACCACGCCATTGGTTTCGATATCCAGCACCAGCTTGTCATAATCGGTTTGCTGACCCACACGGGCGTTGGACACTTTGTAGGAGACACGCTTGACAGGATTGTAGCTGCAATCCATCGGGATATCGCCGATATTGGTCGGCACGTCATCAGCGCCAGCCGTGGCGCGCACATAACCTTTGCCGGTGGTGACGGTCATGGTCATGTTGAGCTTGCCGCTTTTGTTCAGAGTGGCAATGTGGTGTTCCGGATTGAGGATCTCGACATCGTGTCCGAACTCGATATCCGCCGCAGTCACCACACCTTCTTTGTCCGACACCAGGGTCATGGTCCGTGTAGAGCCACTTTTCAGACGAATAGCCACACCCTTGAGGTTAAGGATGATATCGGTCACATCCTCCAGAACACCCGGGATACTGGAGAACTCATGCAACACACCTTCGATCCTGACCGAAGAGATCGCCGCTCCTTGCAACGATGAGAGCAGTACACGACGCAACGCATTGCCCAAGGTGGTACCAAACCCCCGTTCCAGAGGTTCGGCAACGAGCGTGGCCTTGTATTGAGAATCTCCATCCCCTACCAATTCCACCTTGCGGGGCTTGATCAATTCCGTCCAGTTCCTGTACATCACAATCCCCCATCCAGGCAGTCAGACTACTTGGAATAAAGTTCGACGATGAGGTTTTCGTTATAATCGGCAGGAAGATCTGCGCGATCCGGGAACGAAAGGAAGGTACCGGACATGGCAACAGGATCGACCTCAAGCCACGTAGGAAAGCTGCGTCGCATGGCACTGTCCAAGGCACCCTTGATACGGATATTGGCCTTGGAATGTTCATCGACAGCGATCTTGTCCCCTGGCTTCACCAGATAGGAACTGACATTGATTTGCTTGCCATTCACCAGGATCTGCTTATGGCTGACCACCTGTCTGGATTCGCTGCGTGAGGCTGCGAAACCGAGGCGATAGACCACATTATCCAATCTGCGTTCGAGAAGAATCAGCAGATTCTCGCCGGTGACACCAGGCATGCTTGCTGCCTTCTGGAAATAGTTGTGGAACTGTTTTTCCAGCAGGCAGTAGGTGCGCTTGATTTTCTGCTTCTCGCGCAGATGGACGCCATAGTCCGAAACTTTGCGTCGGCGCTGACCATGCAGACCGGGCCCATAGTTGCGGCGCTCGATGGCGCATTTGTCCGAGTAGCACTTTTCCCCTTTGAGGAAAAGTTTGGCCGCCTCGCGACGGCACAATCTGCATTTGGATCCAAAATAGCGGGCCATGTTTTCTTATAAGTCCCTTAAGATCTACCGAGTCGAATCAGACGCGACGGCGCTTCGGAGGACGGCAACCATTGTGAGGAATGGGTGTCACGTCCTGAACGTAGGCGATGTTGAAGCCGATATTGGCCAATGCTCTGAGGGCGGATTCACGTCCCGAGCCAGGTCCCTTCAGGCGCACTTCCAGGTTGCGCATACCATGTTCCATGGCTTTGCGTCCAGCCTCTTCCGCAGCCATCTGAGCTGCAAACGGGGTGGATTTACGCGAACCCTTAAAGCCTTGAGCTCCAGCCGATCCCCAGGAAATGACATTTCCCACGGTATCGGTAATGGAGACAATGGTATTGTTGAAGGTGGACCGGATATGCGCGATCCCACTGGCGATATTTTTCCGCTCCTTCTTTTTGATTCTGGTAGCGGTTTTCTGAGCCTTCGTCGCCATTTCTACTCCTTCATTCCTGGCCTGGTGTGGCTACCATGGCCAAACGATAAGTGATTCATGATCATTTGCCTACAACGGCGCGGCGCGGGCCTTTGCGCGTGCGGGCATTGGTATGGGTACGCTGTCCCCGGGTCGGCAGTCCACGACGATGACGCAGACCACGATAGGTGCCCAGATCCATAAGACGCTTGGTATTCATGGCCACCTGCCGCCGCAGATCACCTTCAACGACATACTCCTTGTCGATGATGGCGCGAATACGAGCGGTTTCGGCCTCGGACAAATCACGCGCTCTGACTTCGGTGGAGACACCGGCTTCCGACAGGATTTTTTTGGCTCTTTCCGGGCCAATCCCGAAGATATAGGTCAGAGCCACTTCCATCCGTTTATTGATCGGGATGTTCACGCCTGCAATACGGGCCACCTTACTACCTCCTAAACCATTTCATCCAGAAGATGCGTCATCACTATGTCATCAAAAGAGATCGATTCAGGTCAACCCTGACGCTGCTTATGCTTCGGGTGGGCCGGGCAAATGACCCGAGTAACACCTTTACGCTTCACCACTTTGCACAGTTTGCAAAGAGTCTTGACCGATGCACGAACTTTCATAAATTTGCCTCCCAGGCAGGCCGCTACCGGCGGCCACGAATTCTGGCCTTCTGCATCAAGCCTTCGTACTGACGGCTGATGAGGAAGGATTGGA
>JADGAB010000216.1 GCA_015232245.1 Magnetococcales bacterium
GCCAAACCGATGGGATAGATGTTTCCTGATTTCTCAATGGCAACAATCTCCCTATCGGTTTGGTGCGCCAAGGATTGATTGGTTTTTGAATCATTGTAGCCAGATCATCGATGCAGGAGGTTGACAGATGCGGCAAGACCAGACGTTGTTTAATTATTTCCAGACAACACCCTTGAAGATTCCCGATTATGTATTGATTTTTGGTGAAATCGGCATCAATCACAATGGCGATATGGATGTTGCCAAGCAATTGATTGACATGGCCAAGCACGCCGGATGCGATGCGGTCAAGTTCCAGAAACGCACGCTCGATATTGTCTACACCCCTGAGATGCTCGCCGCTCCCCGTGAAAGTCCCTGGGGCACGACGCAACGCGCCCAGAAAGAGGGGTTGGAGTTTGGACAAAAAGAATATGACGAAATCAACGCTTACTGCAAACAGGTGGGTATCGATTGGTTCGCCTCGGCCTGGGACATTCCCAGCCAACTCTTTTTGCGACAATATGATTTGAAATACAACAAGGTCGCCTCTGCCATGACGACTCATCCGCAATTCTTGCAAACAGTCGCCGAAGAGAAAAAATTGACGTTCATCTCCACCGGCATGTGTACCCTGGCTGAAATTGATACCGCAGTCGAGATCTTCAAGAATTACGCCTGTCCCATTGTCCTCCTGCACACGGTAGCCGAATACCCCGCCCCGGAAGAGAATCTCAATTTGCGTTGCATGCATACGTTGCGTGAACGCTATCAGGTGCCGGTCGGCTATAGCGGTCACGAGAGTTCGGTTTCGCCCTCGGTGATGGCAGCCGTTATGGGAGCAGTGGTGGTAGAACGCCATATCACCCTGGACCGTGCCATGTACGGCAGCGATCAGTCCGCCTCTTTGGAACTGGTGGGACTGGAGACCATGGTGCAACAAATTCGCAAGATCCCGATCGTGATGGGTAACGGAGAAAAGGTTACCACCAAAAATGAGGCCGGCGTGGCCAAGAAGTTGAGATATTGGTCTGCTGCTGGTTGAGCGGCCCGTAAACTTGCATGACAGGGAGAGACCCATCACTCCCAACCGTGTGGAACTCCCTTGCGGGAGTTCCACGGTGAAATTCCGCATCATGGCGCAAATGGAGTTATTGGCGTGACAACTGATATTTCCACGGATCAAGGTGTACCAATATTGATGCCGGATCGGCGTGTGGTGTTGATTCTGCAGGCCAGAATGGGTTCCACGCGCTTGCCAGGGAAATCGATGATGGATTGCGCGGGAGCCCCTTTGGTCGGACGCATTGTCGAACGTTTGAAACGATGCCGGCAGTTGCATGAAATCGTGTTGGCCACGACCTGCAAGGAGGAAGATAAAGTCCTGTGTGATCTGGCGCACACGTATCAGGTTGCCTGTTTTCAGGGTTCTGAAAATGACTTGGTGGATCGTTATTATCAGGCGGCTCTTTGGCAACATGCTGATGTCGTGGTGCGACTCCCGGCAGACAATCCGGTGCCCGAACCATCAGAAATTGATCGCATCGTCGCTTTTCATTTGCAGGGTGAATTTCACTTCTCTTCCAACTTGGCCCAGGTGTTTGGCAATGGCTATCCGGATGGCATCGGGGCTGAGGTTTTTGACTTTTCCAGTCTGGAAATGATCTGGAAAGATCGTGCGGATGAAAAAAAACGCGAGCATCTGCATCTGAATTTTTTTGATTATGGCACACAAACCCCGGTCAATCCGGAACGGTTCCGTGTTGGAACCGTTCCGTGCCCCCTGGAATTCCGCCGCCCAGATCTGGTGCTGGATGTCAACACCTTGGAGCAATACCAATTCATGTCGGCGCTGTATCAGGCGCTGTATCCGGTCAATGCGAATTTCCACATCACGGATATCATCCGTTGGTATGATACACGCTACAAGAAGCGGTAACCTGCAGGCTGGGGGGTGAATTCACCCCCCCCATCGATCGTTGAACTCCTCGCGGGAGTTTTTTCGGCAGGTAAAACGGGTCGCCACCGGTTTGGCCGGGAGAGCGTAAAGTGCAACATTTCCAAGATTGTTCCTCGGTTTGTGGGCCCTCTGGTCGTGCGTTCTTCAGCGATTGAAACAATGGGGCGGGGCGAACGCAAGATCTTGAAATGTCCTCGGACTGATTTCTGACGATAGAGAAAAGGTCCCTTTGATGACCAGTAATCTAAAAATCAATATTCTGCCGAGGGATCGTGACCCAGAAGACCGAATGGTGATTCCAGCCATGGAATCACCATTCTCCCATGGTTCGAGTGCACCCGAAACCATGCTTCGGACTTTGCTTCGCCATTTGGCGGACCAACCCAACCCAGACCTGCGTCGGCTGTTCGGCAATCACCAGACAGTCTCTCACTGACGGTTTCAACCAAGGAATTCGAAATGTCTGACAGACCGTTGTCCAGAATTGTCTATTTCAATGGTGAATTGATTCCAGAATCGGAAGCGAAAATATCAATCTATGACTCCGCACTCATGTTCGGGGACATGGTGTTTGAGATGACACGCTCTTTCAACAAGATTCAGTTCAAATTGCGAGAGCATATCGAACGGCTGTATGCGGGTTTAAAGATCCTGCGCATTCCTCTGGAACTCTCTCCAGAGGAGATGGAACAGGCTGTCTATCAAACCATCGAGGCCAATGAACCGCTCATGGCGGCGGATGATGAACACCGGATCATGATTGATGTCTCCCGAGGTTTGTTGGGGATTTATCAGGATGTGGTCGGCGTGCGCAAAGGCCCCAATGTGATCATTGCCGATTTCCCCCTGCGTTGGACCGTGGCGGGGATGGGATCGCTTTTTGATGCGGGGATCAATGCCGTGATCACCTCCCAGAGGGCAATCCCCGGTTCGTTGTTGGATCCAAAAATCAAGAATCGCAGTCGCATCCATTATCTGATGGCTAATATCGAGACCTCCGCCGTTGAGGGAGACAATAATTGGGCGCTACTCTTGGATCCGGATGGCTTTGTTGCCGAAGGAACGGGCGATAATTTCTTTATCGTCAAGGATGGCGTGGTCATCACTCCGGAAGGTCGGAATATTTTGCGTGGTATTTCGCGTCACTATGTTTTGCATACGCTGTGTCCGCAACTGGGGTTGCGCGGCGTGGAAGCCAATATCGAGTCCTACGATGTGCTTACGGCTGATGAGGCGTTTATGACCGGAACACCCTTTTGCATGTTGCCCGTCACCAGTCTGAATGGCTTGCCGATCGGCAATGGTCGGATTGGCCCGGTCTTTACCCGATTGCTGAATGCCTGGAGCGAAAATGTTGGCCTGAATATTCAGGAACAGATCAAACGTTGGGAGCGTCCCGCCACCGCGGATGGCTCTGCCGTGCCAACGCCCTATCAGTTCAGGGCCAAGAAGAAATGATTCAATCGCCAGCCATCGCCATCATGCAAGGTCGTTTGTCGCCGCCGTTTGAAGGCCGCTTTCAGGCGTTTCCGGCCTCTTCATGGCGGGAGGAGTTTTTTCGCGCGCGGGAGGCGGAACTTGCAGGCATCGAATGGATTTTCGAAGTTCCTCATGCCGACGACAATCCAATGGCCAGCGATACTGGTCTGGATGAAATGCGTCGATTGATCGCGGAGACCGGGGTTGCCGTGCGTTCGATTTGCGCGGACTATTACATGGATGCGCCCTTGGTGAAGGATGGAGTGCCGGTTTCGGCATCCATCGCCCATCTGAAGTGGCTGATGTCGCGGGCCGCGCAATTGAATATCACCTATATCATTTTGCCTTGCGTGGATCAATCCTCATTGCGTAGCGAACAGGATAGGCGTGCCTTGCAGAGCGTGTTGTCGGATCTGCTGCCCGTGGCCGAGTCCATGCATGTGGAACTGCATTTGGAAACGGATCTGCCTCCCACCATCTTCAGCCAACTGCTGGCACATCACAATCATCCCAATTTGCGCGCGAACTACGATATCGGCAACAGCGCCTCTCTGGGCTTCGATCCTGCGGAAGAGATGACGCTTCTCGCTCCCTGGTTGGGCAGTGTCCACGTCAAGGATCGCCTGGCCGGTGGAGGAACAGTCCCCCTGGGGCGTGGCGCGGCGGATTTTCCGACCTGTTTCCGACAGATCCGGCAGGCCGGTTTCAACCGTTGGTTTGTGTTGCAAGTGGCGCGCGGACCGTCCGGGGAGGAGGTGTCCCTGGCGCGTGCCAATCGAAACTTTGTCGTGGAACAATGGAATAACCTCATACTTCAGGATGCCGATTAAGGTGGATCTCGGTCTCACGGACAAGGTGGCATTCATCGCCGGTTCCAGTCGCGGTATCGGTTTGGCGATTGCCGAGGGCTTTCTGGTGGAAGGGGCCAGGGTGGTGATCACGGGACGCCATGCGGAATCGCTGCAGGCCACGCAGAGAAATCTGGAGCAGCGTTTCGGCGTGGCGCGCACGCTGGCCATTTCTGGCGACATGACCGATGCGTCCGTGTTGGAAGCGGCCCTGGAACAGACCCGACAAACGTTTGGCGGGTTGCACGCCGTGGTGGCCAATCTTGGTTCTGGAACCTCAAAAGCAGGTTTCGATATTGATCGGCCCCATTGGGAAGAGGTGCTGAACGTGAATCTGCTGGGAAGTGTTCTGTTGGCTGGAGCGGCCCTGCGTCATCTGGTGGCAGCCGGTTCTGGTTCTTTGACCTTTATCGCTTCCATTGCCGGTCATGAAGTCATCAAAGCGCCCGTTGCCTACAGTGCCGCCAAGGCCGCCCTGCTGATGGCGATGAAAAGCTATGCCCTGCAGGTGGGTGCCAAAGGGGTGCGTGTGAATGCGGTTTCCCCGGGCAATGTACTGTTTCCGGGTGGAGGTTGGGAAAAAAAACTGGCGGAACGCGCTGAATTCTGCCATCAGTATATCTCGGACGAAGTGGCAATGCGGCGTTTTGGTCGTCCTGAAGAGATCGCGGATGCGGTGCTTTATCTGGCATCCGACCGGGCCGGTTTTATCACGGGTGCGGTGCTGGTGGTGGACGGCGGACAGACACGCTCCATCGTATAGAGTGTCCTAAAGGTGAAGTCTTGTTAAATGACCATTCCCTGTGTTCCCTGCTGATAGAGTTGGGCATCAGTACGCAACACAGTTTGCACCCTTATTATCCGACAGTTCGTGACCGGGAGGATGTCGGCGTTTTGCATTGCGCACGTTCTGGAGTTTTTGTGCTGGATCGCGTCTCGCATATCCTGGAGAGTCATTACGCCTCCATGAAGGATTTGGATTACTGGGACACGACCGAGTATCACAAAGCGCGGAATGAGGGGGGGGTTGATTTGGACCTGCGCGTACAGAAAATCGGTTCCATGGTGGTTAACAAGAAGTGGCTGGATGTGGGAACAGGTTTGGGCGCCATTCTGGGTCGTTTGCAAACGGTCGCTGCGGAAGCCCATGCCGTGGAGCCGCAACCTGGACCACGCCAATATTTGCAAGATCTCGGCTTCCGTATTTTCGCGGATTTGGCCGAGGCTCCAGATGACCATTACGATGTGATTACCTTGTTTCATGTCTTTGAGCACATCACAAATCCGATCGAGTTTCTGCGACTGGTCAGGCGCAAACTGGTCAACGGGGGGCAACTGGTTTGCGAGGTACCCCACGCCAAAGATTTTCTGCTTTCGTTTTTGGATTTGGATGCCTTCAAGAAATTCACCTTCTGGAGCGAACATCTGATCCTCCATACTCGCGTCAGCCTGGAGGCATTTTTGCGAACCGGGGGATTTGCCAACATCCGCATCGAGGGCATCAGCGTTATCCTCTGGCCAATCATTTATACTGGTTGGCACAGAATCGTCCTGGCGGACATGTTGTCTGGCATTTTTTGCGTGAGCAGGCGTTGGAACGCGAGTATGACGGTCTGCTGCGGAAATTGGACATGACGGACACCTTGCTTGCCTGGGCAAACAGATAACCTGTTCCGACTCCTTTTCAAGGCAAACCGCACCCGTCACC
>JADGAB010000217.1 GCA_015232245.1 Magnetococcales bacterium
CCAGGGGCTTCGCCCCTGGACCCCACCAAGGGCTTCGCCCTTGGATCCCACCAGGGGGATAATCCCCCTGGACCCCTATAAATTATGGCTCACCCTTCCCCAGGCAACGCCAACCGGCTGAAATCCGCCACCCGGATAAACCCGCCACGAATCGCCCCCAGCAACGCCAACCGGTTGCGCCGGATCCCCGAATCCGGATCCATGACCAACAGATCATCAAAGAACCGGTCAATGGGCCCCCGCAATCCCGCCAGAGACTCCAGGGCCGCGCCATACTGCCGCCCTTGCAACAACGGCAGAGTCTCCCCTTCAACCCGAAGCAGCTCGGCCTGCAACGCCCTTTCCGCCGGAGCCTGCAACGCGGCCCCATCCACCCCGCCACCAATCTCCCCTGCCGGGGCCTTGTCAAGAATATTGGCGATGCGCTTGTTGGCCGCCACCAGCGCGGCAAAGGCATCGCGACTCTTGAAGGCTTCCAAAGCCCGCACCCGGGCGGCCACGTCGGTCAGATCATCCAGCCGCAACGCCTGCACCGCATCGATCAGGTCATGGGTGAACTCCCGCCGCAGATGCACCTCCAACCGACCGTGAATGAACTCCAACACCGCCTCGGTGACAACGGAGGCGTCCCGCTCCAACACCCCCGGCGCGTAACCGGCGTGGGCCTGTTGCAACAGGGGACGCAAGGCCAACGCAAGGCCGTCGCCGTCGAGCAGCATGCGAATCACCCCGAGGGCGGCGCGACGCAATCCGAAAGGATCCTTGGTCCCGGTGGGGGTCAGACCGATGCCGAAACAACCCACCAGGGTATCGAGCTTGTCGGCCAGGGAGACCAGACGACCCAGAGGCGTGACAGGCAGATCATCCCCGGCCCCCTGGGGCCGGTAGTGCTCCTGGATGGCCCGGGCCACCCGGGGATCCTCGCCGGCGTGCCGGGCGTAATAGCCCCCCATCACCCCTTGCAGCTCGGGGAACTCCCCCACCATGCCGGTGACCAGATCGCACTTGGCCAGCAGCGCGGCCCGCTCCGCCAGCTCCGCCAGGGAGGGGTCCAGATGAGTGGCGATGGCCCGGGCCAACAGGCCGATGCGCCGCGCCTTGGCGCCCACGGTGCCAAGTTTGGCCTGAAACACCACCTTGTCGAGCGCCGGCAGACGCTCCGGCAAGGGAGTGCGCCGGTCCTCCCGCCAGTAGAAGGCGGCATCCTCCAGCCGGGCCTTGAGCACCCGCTCGTATCCCCGCACCAGCACCGCCGGATCCGGGGCCTCCAGATTGGCCACCGCCACGAAACAGGGCTTGAGCCCCCCGTCCGCGCCTCGCACCGGGAAATATTTCTGATG
The DNA here is from genome assembly GCA_015232245.1 of Magnetococcales bacterium. Lineage (GTDB taxonomy): Bacteria > Pseudomonadota > Magnetococcia > Magnetococcales > Magnetaquicoccaceae > Magnetaquiglobus. The sequence continues at coordinate 1,341 of JADGAB010000217.1, forward strand.
ATACTTCATGGAGGTGGCCAGCACCTCGGCGGGGATCTCCAGATAACTGTCGGCAAACCGGCCAACCATGGGGATGGGCCACTCGGTCAGACCGGCGTTCTCCTGAACCAGCCCCTCGTCCACCAGCGCCTCGCCCCCTTCCGCGGCGGCCAGACGGGTGACTCCGGCCCGGATCACCTCGGCCCGATCCTCCATGGAGAGCATCACCCGTTTCCCCGCCAGGGTGGCGGTGTAACCGGCGGCGTCCTGGACCGGAAAATTCCCCGGCTCCATGAAACGATGACCCCGGGTCAGATGACCTCCGCTGACGCTCTCCGAGGCCCGCACCGGCAACACCTCTCCATCCAGCAGAGCCACCATCCAGCGGATCGGACGCACGAAACGGGTCTGACCGCTTCCCCAGCGCATGGCCTTGGGCCAGGGAAAGGTCACCAGCAGTTCGGCCATCAAGCCGGGCAGGATCTCCCTGGCCGGACTGCCGGGAGTGCGCAGGGTGCAGGCCAGATAGATCCCCTTGGGGGTTTCCAGCCGATCCAGGGCCGCCACCGTGGTCTGACAGGATTGGGCAAATCCTTCGGTGGCCCTGGTGGGACGACCCTCTCCATCGTAGGCCCGCTCCAGGGCCGGTCCCCGCCGGGTCTCCACCCGGTCCTCCTGACAAGAGGCGATCCCGATCACCGACAGGGCCAGACGACGGGGCGTGCCGTGACACCACTCCAGACGGGTTTGGGGACCACTCAAGCCGGCTTCCGTCAAAACGCGCATCATTTCGGTTCCGAAATGGCGGATCGCCTCTCCCAGCATCCGGGAAGGAATCTCCTCGCACCCCACCTCCCACAACAGCGCACTCATGACCGTTCTCCCTGCTTGACAAGGGGATATCCCAACGCCGCCCGCTGGGCGGCAAACCCTTCGGCAGTCGCCCTGGCCATGGCCCGCACCCGTCCGATGAAACGTGCCCGTTCGGTGACGCTGATCGCCCCTCTGGCATCCAACAAATTGAAAACATGGGAACTGTGAATCACCTGTTCATAAGCCGGTCCAGGCAGTTGTTTGGCGGCCAGGGCCAGGGCTTCGGTTTCGAACATGTCGAACAGCTTGAACAGACTCTCCACATGGGCGGCCTGGAAGTTGTACCCGGAAAAATCCGCCTCCTCCTGCTGATGCACATCCCCGTAGGTGATCCCCGGGGTCCAGGTCAGATCATAGACGTTCTCGCGGCCCTGGATGTACATGGCCAGCCGTTCCAGACCATAGGTCAGCTCGCCGGAGATCAGCGGCAGATCGATCCCCCCCACCTGCTGGAAATAGGTGAACTGGGTCACTTCCATGCCATCGAGCCACACCTCCCAACCCAATCCCCAGGCGCCCAGGGTGGGGCTCTCCCAGTCGTCTTCCACAAAGCGGATGTCATGAGCTTTCGGATCGATGCCGATGGCGGCCAGGGATTCCAGATAGAGATCCTGGATGTTGTCCGGGGAGGGCTTGAGGAGCACCTGAAACTGATAATAGCGCTGCAACCGGTTGGGATTCTCCCCATAACGGCCATCCGTGGGACGTCGCGACGGCTGCACATAGGCCACGTTCCAGGGCTCCGGGCCCAGGGAACGCAGAAAAGTGGCCGGATGAAAGGTTCCCGCCCCCATCTCCATGTCATGGGGTTGCAGGAGCACGCACCCCTGGTTGGACCAGTAGGTTTGCAAGGATAGTATCAGTTCTTGAAAAGTCACGGTCCACTCCTTGTGGCGCGTTCCGGAATGAGGGATGATTAAAACAAGGATGAAGGGGTATGTACCCGTTCGCGTCCATCTCTTCAAGGAGATTTCGTCACCGCCATGTCCAATTACGGCCTGATCATCCTGTTTGCCCTGCTGGCGGGATTCCTGATCGATACCCTGACGGTGGTGCTCAACATTCGGTCGCAGCAGGACGCTCCACCGACCGAGGTGGCCGGATTCATCGATCTGCCCACCTGGAAGAAGACCATGGCCCACGCCCGGGCCAAGGCCGCTTTGGAGATCATCGCCTCGGGCAGCAAGCTGACCGCCCTGTTGATCTGGTGGTTTGCCGGCGGCTTTGCCTGGCTCGACCGGCTGGTCACCTCCTGGAAACTGGGCGCGCTGGCCGACGGGGTGCTTTATGTCACTCTGCTGGTATTGGCCTTCAAGCTCTTTGCCCTGCCCTTCAAGATCTACAACACCTTTGTGCTGGAAGCCCGTTTCGGCTTCAACCGCACCACCCTGGCCACCTTTGTGGACGACCGGGCCAAGGGATTGCTTTTGGCCATCGTCGTCGGCGGACCGGTGCTGACCGTCGTGTTGTTCCTCTATTATTTCAAGAAGGAGTTCGCCTGGCTCTACTGCTGGGGAATCGGCGCGGCCTTTCTGGTGTTCATTCTCTACATCGCCCCGGTTCTGCTCATGCCCATGTTCAACCGTTTCACCCCGCTGCCGGAAGGCGCTTTGCGAGAGTCGATCCTGAATTATCTTCAAAAGGTCGGGGTCCCCTTTTCCGGGATCTTCACCATGGACGGCTCGCGCCGTTCCAGCCGGACCAACGCCTTTCTCACCGGCCTGGGCAACCACAAGCGCATCGCCCTGTTCGACACCCTGCTCCAGCGCCATCCCGAACTGGAAGTGGTGGCGATTCTGGCCCACGAGGTGGGGCATCACGTTCTGGGTCATGTGGTGCGCATCACCGTGCTGGGGATCGGGCAGCTTGGCCTGCTGTGCGGTCTGCTGGCCGTGGCCATGCAGCAACCCGAACTGCATCGGGATTTTTTCATGGACCGGATCACCCTGCATGGGGGATTTGTCTTTTTCATTCTGTTGTCCGTGCCATTGGATCTGCTGACCGGACCTTTGCTCAAGGCCATCTCCCGCCGCTTTGAATACGCCGCGGACCGCTACGCGGCGGACACCTGCGGCAATCCCGCCGCCCTGGTATCCGCACTGAAACGGCTGGCTGTGGACAATCTCACCCTGTTGACCCCCCATCCCTGGCATGTGCTGCTCCATTACACCCATCCGCCGTTGTTGCGCCGCATCGCGGCCATCGAACAGCAGGCCCGGGAGACAAAAAACGGATAAAATCCGGTCTGTTCCTGCGTTGGCTGGCGGCGGAGGGGGTTTTGATGCTATAAATCCCCGGATCACGGATTCGATGCGGCAGGGGGTCGCGTCAACCGTATCCATGCGTGTTCAAACGCCGAGGAGACTCCAGCAAATGATCGATAACGAAGAGGAAAGGAAAGAAGACGTGAGCGACAAGGAAACCCAGCAAGCCGCTGAAGCCAAAGAACCCAAGGAGACCAAAGCACCCAAGGCGTCCAAGGAGACCAAAGCGCCCAAGGGGGAGGCCAGCATGGTCGCACTGGAGAACACCCCGGTCCTCAAACGGAAAATCGCCAAAATCTCCGAGGAGAACTATCTCAAGGAGCTGGCCAAGCTGCATGTGGAGCTGGTCAAGTTGCAAGAGTGGATCCGGGTCAAGGGTCTGAAGGTGGTGGTGCTGTTCGAAGGGCGTGACGCAGCCGGCAAGGGCGGGGTGATCAAGCGCATCACCGAGCCATTGAGCCCGCGTATCGTCAAGGTGGTGGCGTTGGGCACCCCCACGGAACGGGAAAAGAGTCAGTGGTATTTTCAACGTTATGTGCCCCATCTGCCGGCTGCCGGCGAGATGGTGCTCTTCGACCGCAGCTGGTACAACCGGGCGGGCGTGGAACGGGTCATGGGTTTCTGCACCGAGGACGAGTATCAGGAGTATTTGCGTTCCTGTCCGGAGTTCGAGCGGATGCTGGTCCGTTCCGGGATCATCCTGATCAAGTACTGGTTCTCGGTGAGCGACAAGGAGCAGGAGAAGCGTTTCCTGAGTCGCACCCAGGATCCCACCAAACAGTGGAAGGTCAGCCCCATGGATCTGGAGTCCCGCATGCGTTGGGAGGATTACTCCCGGGCCAAGGATGCCATGTTCGCCTATACCGACATCAAGCAGGTGCCCTGGTATGTGGTGGATGCGGACATCAAGCCCCATGCCCGACTCAACTGCATCAGCCATCTGCTCAGTCAGATCCCCTACGAGGATCTTCTGACCACCAAGCAGACCATGAAGCTTCCCCCCCGCAAGAAATCCACCGGGTATGTGCGTCCTCCCATCGACGAGCAGACCTGGGTGCCCAGCAAGTATCACGGCTGAAGACAGTCCCTGCCGGGGGAGCGATCCCCCGGTTTGACTTGAACCGTTTCCGGATGTCAACTTTTGAAAAAAAAGCGGGGGTCTGGGGGATTCCTTCCCCAGGGTTTTGGCTTTGCTTTTGGCGTCAGCGCGCTTTGCAAAAGAAATATTTTCACGCAGCCTTGGGCCTGGGTCGTTTTTCGCCTGCGGCGGAAAACGGCCCAGACCCCTTGCCAAAAAGAAAAAGACACCGCCTCGCGGCCTGTGGGGGCACAAGGGAATTACTTTGCAATCCCCTTGTGAAAAGCGCGCTAAACCGCAACCATTTTGGGATGCGTAGTTTCACTTGACAGGGGTCCAGGGGGATTATCCCCCTGGTGGGATCCAAGGGCGAAGCCCTTGGGACTTTGCCTTTGGCGCGCTT
>JADGAB010000218.1 GCA_015232245.1 Magnetococcales bacterium
GAACTTCCCGGATCGTCTCCATCGGCACCGTCGAACCCGTGGGGTTGTTGGGGTTGATCAGTACGATCAGCCGGGTGTGCCGGTCGATGGCCTCCAGAAACCGTTCCGTGGGAAAGATCATCCGGTCGTCGAAGGGAACCCCTTGCACCCGGGCGCCGATCACCTGGGCCACATGGGAGAAAATGGGAAACTCCGGCTGGGCCACCACCATCCCATCCCCGGGATTCAGAAAGGCCCGCAACAGGATCTCGATCCCCTGATCCGAACCGTTCGTGATGATCAGGTTCTTTTCGCCTACCCCCAGATGTCGGGCCAGACGGGGGAGAAAGGCGGTATATTCCGGATAACGGGAGGCCGCCCCGCTTTCCCAGAGGCGCTCCATCACCGGGCGGATCTCCAGGGGCAGGGCCCGGGTGTTTTCGTTCAAGTCCAGTCGCAGATACCGGGTGCGATCCAGACCGGTCCAGGGAGGGGCGTAGGCGCTGAGCGCCTGAATGTTGGGGCGAACGTGTATGGTCATAAGGATCTGTTTTCTAAAGCAGTGTCCCCTTGACGCCAGGGGGCATGCCCTTGCGTTGGGGATTGATGGCGAAGGTCTCCCGCAGGGCGGCGCCGAGTTGCTGGAAAATCATTGGCCAGCCATCCTCCGGATCCGGGATGGCGTGAAAGTGGATCACCAGCGAGGCGCTCATGCCCCCTGCAAGACCGTCGAGAAAGTCATCCAGGTCTTCCGACCGGATGCCGTGCAGCACATCCTGACCCACCAGAAACCGCTCCCGCAAGGTCTCCCGGGAGTCGTGCAGGGGGACCAGACAGAGGAATTTTCGGCCTTCGACGCTCAGGCCGACTCGGATGGGAGCGTTCATGTCGGCGGGTGTCTGGACGCTGGAGCCTGCGCCATGCACGCCGGTTGCTTCCATGCGGGCCTTGAGGATCTCCAGAAGCACCCGACCCAGCACCAGACCGGTATCTTCCAACACCACATGGCTGGAACTCAACGCCAGGGCGTGACATTCGACCCGCAGGGAGAAGCCGGCCTGATCTGCCAGACTGGTCAACAGAACCGGCAGACTGCCCACCCGGATGGAATCGGCCACATCGAAGACAAAAGCGTGTTCCCGGGAACGGGAAAAATCCACGGTGATGATCAGTTCGCTTTCCGCGGTGATCCGGATCCCTTTGCAGCGGGTGAGGGTGGGCTCCTCGATGGTGAAGCGGGTCACGGCAGCGGTCGGGAGCGGTTTGGGTTCCGGACGCTGCGGCGTCGGGGCGGGGAGGGGTTCGAGCATGCGGTTCAAGGCGATGCCCAGGGTGCGATAGATCCCTTCCCAGGCGTGATGGGGGTCTTCGGCGGAACAGAGCTGAATCCGGATGGCGGCGTTCATCCCCTGGGCCAGACCGGTCAGCAACTCCAACATGGGGCGACCGGATGGGGCCTGTTCGCAACGCAGCCCCATGAACCAGGCCACATCCACGTTGCCCGTCCGCTGAAATTCCGCTCCCGGGTGGGCAACCGGCATGTCGATGCGGATTTCCGTGCTGCCGTCGTCGATCATGCCCAAAGCCGCGGCCTGGTCGCACTGGCGGGGCCGGGCCGCCAGGGTGGCGCCGAGCATGCGGCCCAGATCGGTCCATTGATCGTTGTTCCATGCCAGCCGGATCCCCATGCCCAGCCGCCAGGCGATGTGTTCCACCATGTGGCTGACGAAATCGTTGGGGGTGTGAATTCTCTTTTTGCGGATCTCCCCGGCCTCGATGGCCAGTTCCAAAGGCGTGAAGGCGCTGTAGACCTGACTGGCCATGCCGCAGCCCGACAGGATGTCGAAGCGGGTGCCGCCGGTGGTCACGGCCACGGTATGGCAGCCGGCGCGAAAGCCCGCCTCCAGTCCAAGCAAAGAGTCTTCCACCACCACGCACTGTTCCGGCGTGACTCCCAGTTGCCGGGCGGCATGAAGATAGCCATCCGGCGCGGGTTTTTTCTGAAATCCCTCCAGGTCGTTGCCCACCACCAGATCAAAAGGCTCCAGAATGCCCGAACGGGCCAGAATGGCATGCACATCCCGGGTGGTGTTGTTGGAAACCACGGCCATGCGCAGACCGGTCTCCCTGGCTTCGGCGAGGATCTCGGCAATGCCGGGCAGCAGATCGAAGGCGGTCTCCACACGGGCGGTTTCATAATGGGCCAGGATTGCGGCGTGGGTCTCCGGCGGGCAGACGATGCCATGGTTCTCCTGGAGGTGTTCCAGAATCCGTCGCCAGAAGGCCGGGGGATGCAGGGCGAAAATGGAACGGATGAACTCATCCGGCAGATGACATGCCGCGCCGAAGTGTTTTTCCACCAGTTGATTGCAGATGCGGATGTCCAGGCCCAGGGAGTCGATGAGCACTCCGTCCATGTCCCAGAGGATGGCCTGACAGTGGATGGGCAGCAGCAGTCGTTGGGCAAGGAGTCGTTTGGCGGGAGGGGCGGGCATGGTCATGGTGTCCGGATGATTCTTGATATGGAGAGGAATGTCAATCACAGATGGTCTGTTTGATCGACCGGATGGTATCCATGCCACCGAGCATGGCATCCACCACCACCGGGTCGAAATGGGCGCCCCGTTCCCGGATGATCAGGGCGGTGGCGTCCTCGATGGACCAGGGTTGCTTGTAGGGACGCCAGGAGGTCAGGGCGTCGAAGACATCGGCCACGGCGCAGATGCGGCTTTCGATGGGAATGTTTTCCCCTTTCAGTCCATGGGGATAGCCGGTGCCGTCCCAGCGTTCGTGGTGGGTGAGGGCGATCTTGTGGGCGGTGATGAGAGGTTCCTCCCGGTAGCCCGCGAGAATGCCGGCGCCGATGGTGGCATGGGATTTGATGATTTCGAATTCGTCGGTATCCAGACGACCGGGTTTGAGCAGGATCCGGTCCGGAATGCCGATCTTGCCCACATCGTGCATGGGGGTGGCGTGGAGGATCAGATCGCAATGGGCTTCGGACATGCCCAGACAACGGGCGATATGGGCGGAAAACTGGCCGATGCGGATGACGTGCTGTCCGGTTTCGTTGTCCCGGTATTCGGCGGCCCGTCCCAGACAGCGGATCACCTCCAGACGGGTTTCGTGGAGCTGTCGGGTTCGCTCCTTGATTTTCTCTTCCATGCGTTTGTAGAGCAGGCGCACGGTGAGCATGTTGCGGATGCGGGAGAGCACTTCCGAGGGGTTGAAGGGTTTGTTGAGAAAGTCCTGGGCGCCGTGGGCCAGGGCCTCCAGACGGGTGGACTCCTCGGTGTTGGCGGTGATGACCAGAATGGGCAGATAGGGATCCCGTCCGATTCGCTCCAGCACCCGCATCACCTCGATGCCGGGGAGATGAGGCATCTCCAGGTCGAGGAGCATCAGGTCGAAGCGTTGCTGGATCCACAACTCCTCCACCTGGCGGGGGTCGTCCAGGGTGACGACATTCTGATAGCCGTGTTGGCGCAACAGACTTTTGAGCACGATCAGATTGAGTTTCTGGTCGTCCACGATCAGGATGCGGGCCTGATTGCGTTCGGCATTCAGACTGGTATCGATGGCTGCGGGCATGGTATAACTTCACCTGGATGCGGCAACAAAAGGATCATGGATCGCGCGGAATGACTGCCAGAGTCCACTATATCGGTTGCATCCTCCCGGTTCAAGTGTTTTACCGTCTGGACCACCCTTATCTATAGGAGATCAGGTTCTTGAAAATCGACCCTGCGCGGCTGGCCTGGCTGGATACCCTGCGGGAGGAGCTGTCCGGGTTCCTTTCCGGGTTGCGCCATTCGGATCAACCGGGTCGTCATCGCCCTTGTCGGACCGGCGCAAGCGGGGCCGGGCTGGAGGCCTCGCTGGGTTTCGCCTGTTTTGCCAAAAAAATTCTCGATGCCACCGGCGCCTGGTCCGGGCTCTCCCTGGACAGGCAACAGGCGTGGATGGACTTTATCGCCTCGTTCCAGGAGCTCTCCGGAGACGGGGCGTTTGTGGACGAGGGCCTGTTGCGGCATATTCCCGCACCCGCGGAGAGCCTGAAGCAGCGCGCAAGGCGTTTTTTGCAAGGCAGACCCCGGCCCGATCCCCGTCAGGACGCCATTCTGGCCGAGACCAAACAGGCCATCGCCACCCTGGCCTGGTCCGGAGGCGTGACGCGGCGTCCGTTTGGCGGGTTCCCCCGGCAGCCGGCACCGCTGTTGGCCCGTCTGGAGAGCCTGGACTGGAGTCAACCCTGGTCGGCTGGGGCCAAGAGCGCCCTGCTGGCGGTTTTCGTGCAGACCCAGGGGCCCCGGCTGGAGGGGGTGGATACTCCGCTCTTGCGTCAGACCCTGGGGAGGTTTCTGGCCTCCCTGGTGGATCCGTCCACCGGAGGTTATTTCCGCGCCGCCGCCGTGCCGGCCCGGGGACAGTTGATCAACGGCTCCATGAAGGTGCTCAATGCCCTGGAGTGGCTGGAAGAACCGGTGCATCGGCCCGAACGGCTCATCGACACCTGTTTGCTGCAGGGACCGCCTCCAGCCGGGTGTCATGTGGTGGATTGGGTGTATGTGGTGCATCGTTGTCTGCAGCAGACCGATCACCGGCGCGGGGAGGTGCAGGGGCGACTGCTGGAGGTGATCGATTTGATCCGCACCCATCAGAATGTGGACAGGGGGTTTGCCTATGCCCCGGGCAAGGCGCAGAGCGGTTATTATGGCGCGGTCATCTCCCGGGGGCTCAACGAGGGGGATCTGCATGGCACCTGTCTTCTGACCTGGGCTTTGGCCATGATCGTGGAGTTGCTGGAATGGCCTCTGCCGGGCTGGAAGCCTTTCCGGGCATGAGCGGGTCGCCCCGGGTGACGGTTCTGACCCCGGTTTACAATGGGGAGCGTTATCTGGAGGAGGCCATTCAGGGGATCCTCCGGCAAACCTGGCGGGATTTTGAATTTCTGCTGATCGATGACGCCTCCACAGATGCCACCCCGGAGCTTCTGGCCGCCTGGGCGGCCCGGGATGCGCGGATCCGGGTGGTGCGCAATCCTGTCAATCTGGGGTTGACATGTTCGTTGAACAGGGGGATCGCTCTGGCCCGGGGGGAGTGGATCGCCCGTCAGGACGGGGATGACTGCTCCTTTCCGGAACGACTGGCCAGGCAATTGGGTTTTCTGGAGGCCCATCCCGGGGTGGAGTTGCTGGGAAGCGGCGCCTGGTGGATGAATGCCCGGGGGGAACGGGAGACCCGGCCCCGCAGTCAGCCCACCGGACATGTGGAGATTGCCTGGACCCTGTTGACCGGCAACCCTTTTTTTCACACCTCGGTGATTTTTTCCCGGCGGTTGGCGTTGGCCTGTCCCTATGACGAGGGATTGCGGTTCGGGCAGGATTTCGAATTGTGGGGGCGCATGCTTGCCGTGACCCGGGGGGCCAATCTGGCGGAACCTCTGGTTTGCAGTCGGCGTCACGAGGAGCGGGTGAGCGCGTTGCATGGGGATGCGCAGAGGGAAATCGCTCTGGTCATTGCCCGCAGGCGGTGTCAGGGGCTGGTTCCGGAGCGCTCCTGGAGCCGGGCGGAGTTGCTGGCGGCGCGGGAGTGGATGAGCTCCCTGTGGCCGACCCCCGGCGAGACCCGGGAGACCCTGGAGACCGGATTGGAGCTGTTCGGGGCTTTCAAGAATCAGGGGGGCCGGGATGGGCTGGAACTTGAGGCGTTGGAGCGGCGGGTTTTGCAGCGGGTGTGGCGCGGGGTGTTCGCACTGCCGCCCGGGGATCGCTGGCCGGTGATGCGTCGGATGTGGCGTCTGGCCGGCTGGCAGGCGCCACGCTCCCTGGGAGCGCTGCTTGGGAGCGTGGCGCGGAGCCGTTGAACATTTCGGGATGCGTTGTTTTTACTTATAGGGGTCCA
>JADGAB010000219.1 GCA_015232245.1 Magnetococcales bacterium
CCGCGCCGGGTGGTGGTTCTGGGTGGGTTGATCGGTGGGGTGGGATCATGGCTGTTCGGCATGGCCGATACCCTCTCCGCCGCCATGATCGGACGCCTGCTGATCGGCCTGGGGGTATCCGTCACCTTTATTGCATTGCTCAAGCTCAACGCGGTCTGGTTTCATGACCGGCACTTCGCCACCATCACCGGAGTCACCATCCTCATCGGCAACATGGGATCGCTTCTGGCCGCAACCCCTCTGACCCTGGCGTTGGATCATGTCTCATGGCGTAGCGTGTTCGAGGCCGTGGGCGGATTTTCGCTCCTGCTGGCCGCCCTGGCCGGCTGGCTGGTGCGGGATCATCCTGGCAAGGTCGGTCTGCCCAGCCTGCGGGAACTCGATGGCCAGGCCGCGCATCCCCCCCATCCGGGACATTGGTTCGATGGCTTGTGGATGGTGATGAAAAATCGCGCCACCTGGCCGGGCTTGTGGGTGAACATGGGTGTGGCCGGTTCCCTGTTCGCCTTTGGCGGCTTGTGGGCCGTGCCGTTTCTGCGGGATGTCCATGGCATGGATCGGGCGGCTGCCACGGAGCGCACCACTTTCTTGTTGTTGGGATTCTCCATCGGCGCTTTTTTTGTGGGCACGATCTCGGATCGTATCGGGCGACGCAAACCGGTCTTGCTGGCCGGCGCCGCGGCCTACGCCCTGTGCTGGTTGCCGATGCTCTTTGGGGGGGCAACTTTGCAGGGTTCTTTCGGGTACCTGTTGTTCTTTGTGATGGGAGTGTGCGCCTCCAGTTTCACCTTGAGCTGGTCCTGCGCCAAGGAGGTCAATGCCCATGCCCTCTCCGGAATGGCCACCAGCGTGGTCAATATCGGCGCTTTTCTCGGAACGGCCATCCTGCAACCCCTGGTGGGCTGGGCGATCGATCACGCCTGGACAGGAGAGGGCGGGACGGGAGCCTATCAGGTCGGTATCGGGATTCTGTTGGGCTTTTCGGTGCTGGGAGTGATCGGGGCACTCTTTGTCCGCGAGACCTGTTGCCGCTCTGAATCCTGGGGGAGGAATTCCCCAGAACCCCGGTTTTGATAAAAGTTACCTCGCGCTGTGGTGCGGATATAAAGAAACATGCCAATGACCTTTTCTCCCGCACGGTTTGGCGTCACGGCTTTGCTGGCTTTTCTGGGCATCATCGCCTGGCGGGAGGCGCTGCCGTCGGGCGCGGCATGGATCCATGTGATGCTGGCCGTGGGGGCCATGCCCCTGATTCTGGCTGCGATGATCTATTTCACCCCGGTCTTGACCCGGAGCCGGTCGGATCCTGGCTGGATACATACGCTTCCAATGCTGGCCCTGCTGGCCGGTGGCCTGGGGGGGATGGCGGTTTTGCAAGAGCGGTGGCTGGTGGGCGTGGCCGCGCCCATGGCATGGATGATCGTCGCGGTGGTGCTGGGATGGACGATCCGACGTGCCATGGATTCTCTGGGAGCGCCCCATCCGGGCCTGCTTTGGTATCAGGCGGCCCTGGCCAGTTTGATGCTGGGATTGATGGCCATTCTGGCCACGCTGCTCTGGCCGGAACAGTGGTTGCCATTGCGCGGCATGCACCGTCATCTCAATCTGTTGGGATTTGTTGGCCTGACCGCCGTGGGTACACTGCAGGTGTTGCTGCCGACCGTGGGTGGATATGCCGATCCTGTGGCCGGTCAGCGATTGCGTTGTGACCTGAAATATGCCGTCCTGGGAGTTTTGTTGCTCACCGGCGGAGCGATTTTCTGGCCATGGCTGGGGTGGTTGGGACTGGGAGCGTGGGGCTGGGTGCTGGGACGCCTTGTGCGACCACTCCATGGCCATTTTGTCCGGATTGTGCGCGTCAATGGCGCAACCCTGTCCCTGCTTGGTGCGCTATGCGGCTTTTGTCTCTCCCTGGGGAGCACCCTGTGGCAAGAAGGTAATGTCGCGCTGCCGCTGTTTCTGAATCTGTTTCTGTTTCCGTTGGTCACGGGGGCTTTGGCCCATCTGTTACCCCTCTGGTGGTGGCCCGGCCTGCCGACGCCGCAACGCCATCAAGCGCAATACACCCTGGGTCGCTTCGCCCTGTTGCGGCTCGGGAGCTTCTGGTTGGGGGGGACGGGTATCATGATGGGCGCTTCCTGGGGACTCTTTCTGGTGATCGCACCACTGGTTCTGTTTCTGGGGCAGGTGGGGTGGCTGGCTCGCGGAGATGCCGACAGACAGAGGTCATAGAGCGGACCGAGGCCCGATTTTTTCACACACGTGGCGGTTTCACGGACCAGGCCAGCAGCAGCCAGCCGGCCATGAAGCAGGCCCCCCCGACCGGTGTGATGACCCCCAGAATGCGCATGCCCGTGAGGGCGATGGCGTACAGCGAGCCGGAGAAAAGCACGCTCCCTGCCAGCAGCAGCCATCCTGCCCGTACGGCCCGTTGCGGGTGGGGGGCGCGTTCCGCCACCAGACCCGCCAGCACCAGACCCGCCCCGTGCGCCAGGTGATAATAGGCCCCGGTGCGCCAGGTCTCCATGGCTGCCTGGGACAAATAGGGCATCAGGGCGTGTTTGCCGAACGCCCCCAAAGCCACCGCCAGACAGGCGCTGAGGCTGCCCAGAAAAATGAACCGGCCACCGGCAGACAGAGCTTGTCTCTCTGCCGGTGCCGGGAGCGCCGGAGACCCTGTTTTGTCCGGGTTCATCCGGCAAGGGTCGGGTAATCGGTGTAACCCGCCGGACCGGGAGAGTAGAACGTGGCTGGATCCGCCGGATTCAACGCCGCGCCAGCGCGGAGGCGGGCCGGCAGATCCGGATTGGCCAGGAAGGGAACCCCGAAGGTCACCGCGTCCACCGTCCCTTTGCCTATCGCCTCGTTGGCCTCAGCGCCGGTATAGCCCATGTTGCTGATGAGCACTCCCTGATAATTGGCGCGTATGGGGGTGAGAATGTCACCGACCTGCTGCTGAAACATGTCGGTGCGCATGACGTGCAGGTAGGCCAGTTGGCAGTCGTTGAGCCGACTGGCAAGCCAGGTGGCCAGACCCACCGGATCGCTGTCTTGCATGCTGTTGTAACTGTTGAGAGGGGAGATCCGCAATCCGACCCGCTGACTGCCCCACACCTGACTGACCGCTTCGATCACCTCCAGCATCAGCCGGGCCCGGTTGGCCACAGAGCCGCCATACATTCCGGAACTTCGTTGGTTGGAGCCATCCCGCAGGAACTGATCCAGCAGATAACCGTTCGCACCGTGGATTTCCACCCCGTCAAAACCGGCGGCTTGGGCGTTTGTGGCGGCCTGTCTGAAACCGGCGACAATCTCCGGCAATTCCTCATCATGCAGCACCCGGGGCACGACATAGGCTTTTTTCCCTTCCGGGGTATGCACCTCGTCGTTGGTGATGGCCAGGGGGCTGGCCCCAACAGGCTGACGTCCGTCGTTGAGCAGCGGATGGCAGGCGCGACCCCCATGCCAGAGTTGCAGGAAAATCCGCCCTCCGGCCTGGTGTACCGCGCGGGTGGTTTTTTGCCAGCCGGAAATCTGGGCTTCCGAGTGGATGCCCGGTTCGTTCCAGAACGCGGAGTTGCCCTCCATCACCATGGTGGCCTCGGCGATGATCAGTCCGGCGCTGGCCCTCTGCGCATAGTATTCAGCGACCATCTCACCCGGGACATGTCCCGCTTCCGCGCGACACCGGGTCAGGGGGGCCATCAGGATGCGATTGGGGAGCGTCAGCGCTCCCAAAGAGAGGGGATCGAACAGTGTGATCATGACTCCTCGCGTTACCAATAAAAGTTTGCCTGGGCGGTCGCCCTGGGCATCAGGATCATAAAAAAATGGCTGCGGCATGAAAAGGCATCCACCATGCCCCCGCTTTTCCTGCAAAAGTTTCCATCCCGAATACAGCTCACTTGTTGATCAACTGATTGATGGTGGCCTTGACCGAATCGCTGTTCTGGCCATCCGGCAGTTTCAGGCCGAGATCAATCACGGCGGCGCCGGAGATGTGCCGCAGTATCAACACGCCATCCGTGGCATCCACGGTACCGCTCTGGTCCACATCCAGCAGTTTGCCCAGGGCGGAGATGGTGCTGATCACCAGGGCATTGCTCTGACCATTGGGAAGCTTCAGGCCGGTGTCGATGGTGGGGGCCCCGGAGATCTGTCGCAGGATCAAGACCCCATCGGTGGCGTCCACGCCGCCGCTTTTTTCCACATCCAGTTGGGATGTGATGGCCTGTTGCACCGTGATGGTCTGACGCAAAACCAATCGAGCCCCTTCACCGGCTGAACTGGCGGGCGTGGTTTGGCCGTTGCCGCTGTAACGGCTGCTGTTGTCGTCCAACACCGCGAACAGCACATATTCACCGGGGGTGTCGAAGGTCAGGGTACGGGTGGCGCTGCCGGAAAAACCGGTCTCCTGGAGGGTGCCTTGCCCGGGAATGTGCCAGGAAAGGGAGATGGTGTTGTTTTCCGGATCCGTGGCGCTTACCGTGGCCTTGACGCTCAATGGAGGCTGGCCGGAGGTGGCGTTCAGGGTGAGGGTGGCATTTGGCGGACGGTTCCAGACAAAGTTGGTGTTGACCGCAAAGGTGTGATGATCCGCCAGCAGGCCATCGGCGATCACGTATACGTGATAGGTGCCGGAGACCTTCTTGAGCACATTGGTGTAGCCTATGGAGTAGGTGCGGTAACAGATCTGGAGGTTCTGGCAGGTGAAAGCGGAGGTGGTCTCCTGAATGGCGTAACCGGATGGATCTGTGACAACCAGTATAATGGCGTGGTTGTGGCTCCCTTCCAGGGTGAGTTTGATGTTGAACAGGTCATTGTCCGGCGTGGCGTCCGTCAGGGTGGTGACTGGGCTGTCTTTGCCGGTGGAATCCAGATAAAACTGGCTGGAGGTGAAAAGCGTGGTGGTGGTGGCCGGTGGCGTGTAGGTGGCCGGTGTGGCGGGATTGCCGGAGGGGCCGTAATAGGCCTGTCCTGCGGCGATGTCATCGGGCATCAGGTGGGCGATGCCGTTGTAGGGATTGGCGTACATGAGGGAGACCGGGTTGTCCGAGTGTCCCAGGCCGATCAGGTGGCCGATTTCGTGGATGATCACCTTTTTGAACAGGGTTTCCGACTGACTGGCGGAGAGTTGTTGTCCCTGGCTCCAGTCGTAGTCCGGCGAGATCACCACGCTGCCGTCGGTGAAGGGGTCATATCCCAGGGGGCGGTCGCTGCCCGTGGTCCAGGTGCGGGAGGGACCGGCAAAGGCGGCGGCACCATTGGTATTGCCCCAGATGACCGCCACCATCTGATCCGAGGTGACGTCTTTTCTGGCGTTGTCGATCCCCTGATAGGAGAACTTCACCCCGCAGACCCCTGCCCATTCCGCCATGGTTTCCTGGATCATGGCCACCACCTTGGCCGAGTCGCTGAACAGGGCGGGTGCGCCGGTGGGATTGTAGACCCAGGGAATGGTGGTGTTCCAGCGTCCGAAGGGCGAGCTGATCCCCAGGTAGGGTTGAAAATAGCTGGTGGCCAGCAGCTCCTGATGGGGAGAGAGCAGCAGGAGCAGGCCGACGAGCAGGGTCTTGAGATCGGGAAAAAGCGCTTGGCGCATGCGATGCTTTCTTGAGTGAAATGGCATGGAAGGGGATGAAACCGTCCCGATTTCGGGATGCGATGTTTTGCTGACAGGGGTCCAGGGGGATTATCCCCCTGGTGGGATCCAAGGACGAAGCCCTTGGGACTTTAAACCGCAACCATTTCGGGATGCGATGTTTTACTTATAGGGGTCCAGGGGGATTATCCCCCTGGTGGGATCCAAGGGCAAAGCCCTTGGGACGCAAGCTTTTGCCTTTGGCGCGCTTTTTA
>JADGAB010000021.1 GCA_015232245.1 Magnetococcales bacterium
CAGGGGTGCGGGGACAGAGCCCCCGCAATGGTTGAGGCGATCTGCAGCTAACGGATTTTATCAGAAACTCCATGTCCCGCTGAACCAACACATCTCCACCAGCGAGTTCCAAACATGATTCCCTCCCCTCTGGATCAGATGCTTGCAACCCGTCTGGAAAACCGCAACCAGGTTGTGTCGGTGGATGAACCCACGGTCAAGGTGGTGATTTTTGAGCTGGGAGGAGCCCTTTTTGCGGTTTACGGCGCCAATATTCGGGAGATTCTGGCCAATGCCCGGATTTTCTTTGTCCCCGGTTGTCCGGCCTCCATGGAGGGGGTGATCAATGTGCGCGGGGATATCGAAACCGTGATCCGGCTGCAAAGCCTGTTGCAGTTGCCGGATGCGCAGTCGGAGCGCCCGCCGGTGGTGCTGTTGGCCCGGGGCTGTGGTGTGAACAGCGGGATTCGGGTGGATCGGGTTCTGGATGTGCTCGATGTGACCCGGGGAACCATTCTGCCGGCGCCCCCCACCCTGCCGGTTCACTGGAATGGTCTGGCTCTGGGTGTGATGCACGCGGAAGAACGTCTGGTGACTCTGCTCGACCTGGAAGCGGTGTTGAACGATTACGTACGAGGATTGGGTTGACCGCATGACCGGCCAGGACCATGCAACCTGCCTGGATGTGGTGCTTTTTACGGCGGGCGGGTGGCGTATCGGTGTGGAGGCGCATCAGGTAAGCTCCTGCCGCAGGATGTCCCATGGAGAGGATCCTGGGAATGTGACGGATCTGGAACTCCTGTTGGGCTTGCCGGTCACGCCGGACAACCAGATCCGTCTTTTGCTGGAATTCATTCCCTCCGTCTCTCTTCGGCCATGGCGGGTCACTGGTCCGGTGGAGTTGCGCGCCTTCCCGGCCACCACCATCCATCCTCTCCCGACCCTGCTTGCTGTCCGTTCGCTCATTCCCGGTTTGCGCGCCCTGGCCATGGAAGAGGACGGCATCACCCTGCTTCTTGATCCGGGTCGGATTGCTTCCCCGGTTACGGAATCAGATCCTCCAAAGTCTGGGTGAAACGCAGCACCACCCCATCCGGAGCGCCGCTTTTCGTCAGGACCGGCACCCAGCCCAGGGAATTGCCTGTGCGCCGATTGATGAGGGTCATGGCATCCATGACCTGGGCGTGGCTGATGAATGGCCCGACCAGCAGACGATGCATCTCCTTTTCATCCGGAGACTTGACCCGCTCCGACCAACTGGGAATGCCCGCATCCGCCAGCTTTTGAATCATGGGGATCATCTCTTTTTCATTCACATAGCTCCCGACGTGCACCATGAATCCCCCATCTTCACGGATCTGCGGGAACCGTTGCGGCAGAGGTCTGTTGCTCTTGTTGGCGGTCAGCACGCTTTCATCGGCCCGGAGAGGCGCGGGATTCTCTTTGGGATTCTTCAGTTCACGCAAAGGACGGGTCTGATGTCCATGGGTCGGCTGGGGTGCCATTTGATTCTGTTCGAGTTCGCCCAGCAATAAACGGATACCTTCGTCCGTTTCGGAAGGTTTCCGTCCGTCCAGAGCCAGACGCGCCTGATCGCTGACCCGTTTGATCACCGCATCCCGCCCGGCCTCGGTTTTTTGAACCGATTCGATGTGGGTGCCCATCCGAGCCGGAGCCGTGGCTTCCAGGGAGCGTCCCAGGCTTTTCCATAACCGCACCACGGCCAATTGCGCCTGATACCGATGTCTGACCAGATTGGTGCGCAGGGTATGGGCCTCGAACTGGGAATCCAACACTTCGATCAGGGTCCGGGTGCCGGCATGAAAACTCTCCAGCAGTCCCGCCGAAGCCTTCTCGCTGAAAGAGAGCGCTCTTTCCAGAGAGACGATGGCGGCCCGATTGTTTTTCAGATCAAACCGGGCCTCTTCCACTTCGCGACGCGCCAGGGAACGCAGTCGATCCAGTTCGTTCATGGTGGCCTCTTTGATCGCCTTGGCCTCCCGGGTGCGACTTACCGTCTCCAGTCCGTTGAACAGCGGCACCGTCAATATCACACTCACCGAATGGGCGTTTTCGTCTTCTTTGAGGGAAGTGCCGGAAGTGCCTCCCAGTTCCGCGTTCCAGGTTTTGCTGGCCGTATAATTGAAATCCACGGTGGGCAAATGGGCAGCCCTTTCCATCTGTTCCCCAATGGCGTTCTCCTGGAGACGGGCACGGGCCGCCCAGATTTCTGGACGGTCTTCGATCCACTTCCAGATGTGGGTATTCAGATCCGTCGGTTCTTCCCAGGTGTATTCAGGCAAGGCCAGATCCGGATCCGGATTGGCCCCCACCACTTCACGAAAGAAGGCGGTCTCTTTTTCCAGGGTGTTGAGCGCGTCCTGCAGACTGGCCTGGGCCTGATTGGCTCGGGATGCGGCCTGTTGCACATCGGTTTCCGTGGACTCCCCGGCATTCATGCGCAAAGTGTTCTCTTCAAGATGATGTTGGGTGACTTTGATGTATTTCTGGGCCAGATCATAGACCTCCTTGGCCTCCAGCCAGTTTGAGGCAATGGTGGCGACCCGCAGGGCGATCTCCTGACGCATGGCCATCAAATCCGCATAAGCCGCTTCGATATGGACATCGCTTTGGGAGTGATCGATCCACGAGGGTGCGTTGAAGATTTTCTGATCCACGGAAAGAGCCACAGTTTTTGGATCAGAATGCTGGGCTCTGGCAAGTTTCTGGTAGTGGGTTCCCTCTCGCAAGACATCGATGGCCCGGACATTGACCGAAGGCAGCAATTTGGCAAGTGTTTTGGGATTATCCTCTCGTGCGGCCCGCAAAAGGGCTTCGGCCCGATGGATCTGGGGGTTTCTGGCGCTGGCCGTATCCACCGCTTGCCAGAACGTCATGACATCCGCACTGCCCTGCCCCGGATGCAGCCACATGGCCAGCGACAACACTGACCCGGCGAGAAACGGACCAAACAGTCTCAGGCGTTGATCGGTTCTTGGCATTTTGTGAATCCTGTGGATCAAGTTCTATCCATGGTTTGATTAACCATATGCGTAGTTCCGCACACATTCTTTTCGTGGAATGCATATCGACCAGACAAACCGGGAACCTGAGTGGAAAGTTTTTTTACAGCCGAGGGTGCCGTAAAAAAAAGGCTCTTCCGTTTTGTGCGTACCTGGGGGGTAGCGTAGGGGGGCACTGGGCTCCGACTGTTCTGACCGCCCTTGACTGATGCTGGCAGAGGCTGTAAATCAGCCTGATGAACATTAATGAAACCATCCTCTGCCCGTCGTGCCGACTTGTCGGTGCTGTCATCAACAAACGGTACACCACCGTCCATAACGGTGATCGTGTATTACTGCGATGCCAAGCCTATTCTCTGAAACCCATGGGACACCATGGAGCACCTGAAATCCCCGATCAGCAAAGTGGCATTGGTCATCAGGATTCGCGATGAGGAAATGGGATTGAGGGCAACGGGACGTATTGTCGGTTCGTACAAGAATACGATCTCCGAGTGGGAAGAACGCTTTGCCGATCAAAAAGAGACCTTGATGCTGTAGGCCTATCAGGCGCAGTTGAAGGCCCTGGCCTGCAATGTGAAGCGGTTCCTGCGCTACAGTTGCGCCCGAATGCTGAAAAAAGCGCCGGAAATGGTTCAGAATGCGGTATTAAAGAGGGGGAAATCCTCTCGTTTCAAGGCAAAACCAGGGTCGGCAAACGCTAAACTGTTCCGCAGCCCGATCAAGTTGTTCCATCGGCGTTCATGGCAACAGTGCTGTCACGGAGCGAACAGGCTTTTTTCGGGGGACTCATGATCTTGATACTGAACTGGCGCCATAACCTGCTGCCCCTGCTCTTGCTCTTGCTGATCCTGGGGTGGATGCCCGTTGTCTCGCATGCCGCCGAGGCTCCAGCATCCGCCAGAATTGTGGATCTGGAAGGAGAGGTTGAGTTCATCCTCGATCAAAAATCAGCCTGGAAACCGGCCCGGGCCGGTGAGGAACTCCATGCCGGAGACATGATCCGCACCGGGCCTTTGAGTCGGGTCTCCCTGCTCATGGCCGACGAGAGCCTGATCAAATTGAAGGAGAGTTCCGATTTTGTCATCGACGAGGTGGCCCCCAGCAGTTACTGGAACTTGGAGACCGCCAAACAGGAGAAACCGCCCTCCATCAACTCGGAGTTTACCTTGAAGAAAGGCGGAGCGTGGTTTTTGAACAAGAACCGGGAGGTGGCCATCACCTTCAAGACGCCGACCGCAGAAGTCGGGGTGCGAGGCACGGAACTGGTTGTGCAACTGGATCCCGCCCAGACCTTGCAGGTGGCGGCACTGGAAGGCAGCGCGCGGATTGCCAATTCCCAGGGTGAGCTGGTCATTGCCAGCGGCGAGGAGGCGGTGACCCAACCGGGCGGGGCGCCGGTCAAACAGTTGCTTTTGCACCCGGAAAACGTGGTGCAGTGGGTGATCACGGTTCCGGCTTTCTTTACGCCTCGGGATCTGCAACTCTCCGGCCCGGGTTGGCAGGAGCTGGAAAAGGGTCGCATCAAGGAGGCGCTGGAGATATTTTCCCGGAATGATCGACCAGAGACAACCGACCAGCTTGGCAAAATCGCCACGCTGATTTTGTTGAAGCGCTATCAGGATGCCTCTGCCCTGTTGACCTCCGCCCGCAAGGCGCATCCCGGGGAGTACCGCTTCGAGTTGCAGCAGGCGTGGCTGGATCTGATGACCGGGGCCCTGGTGCGGGCCAGCAAGACTCTTGCGGCAGTCACGGCCAGCCATCCCCGGGAGGTGGTCGGTTGGCAGTTGCGGGCCTTGACCGCTTTGGCGTTGGATCGCCGGGAGGAGATGAAAGAGGCGGCCCGTCAGGCCACCACCGTTGGCGCCGAATCCCCCACCTCCTGGATCATCCTTGCCTATGTGCAACAGGCGCAATTCCTGATGGAGGAGGCGGAAGCCTCGGTGCGCAAGGCATTGAGCATCGACCCGGAGAACATCACGGGGTTGATCGTTCTGGCCCGTCTGGAGTTCGGTTCCGGGCGCACCCCGGATGCTCTGACCACCATCGATCAGGCGGAACGGCTGGCCCGTGACCATGCCGAGGTCAACAATCTGCGGGGGTTCATTCTGTTCGCCTTGCGCAAGAATGAGGATGCCCTGCGGGTGTTCCGGCAGGCGGCGCGACAGGATACGACCCTGGCCGAACCCCATATGGGCATGGGTTTGACTTATATGCGTCTGGGGCAGACCGCCCGGGCCTTCGAGGAGATCAGCACGGCGGTACTGCTGGATCCCCGTCGTTCGCTGACCCGCAGTTACTGGGCCAAGATGCTCTATCAGGCCGAGCGCCACACCAAGGCTTTGGATGTGCTGAAAATGGCCCGGCTGCTCGATCCTCGGGATCCCACGCCGCATCTTTACGAGGCACTCATTCTGCGGGATCTGAATCTGCCCACCCAGGCGATCCACTCCATCAATCAGGCCATCGCCTTGAACGACAACCGGGCGGTCTACCGCTCCCGGTTTCTGCTGGATGGGGATCTGGCGGTCAAGAACGTGGACCTTTCCAAACTGTTCAATCAACTCGAACTGCCTGCCTGGGCCAGGAACAAGGCCGTGGCCGCGACCCGTCAGGATTATACCAATTCTGCCGGTCACCTTTTCTACGCCGGCGCCTTGGCGGATGAGGAGGGACGCTCCTGGGCACGCAACACGGAAACTCTCCTGGCCCGGCTGCTGCAACCGGCCAATCAGAATACATTCAACAGTTTCAACAACTACACCTCGTTTGTCGAAAAGCCGGGCATGGATGTGGATCTCACCGCCACGGTGGGCAATCATGGCACCTTCAATCGCGCCGGTATCGTTTCAGGCGCGGCCCCGCAACAGAATCTGGCCTATCAGGCTGGTTATATCGAAAACGATACGGATGGCTGGCGTGCCGGACATGGGGACCGGGCCAGAAGTGTTGTGGGTTACCTGAAATGGGATCCATCGGAAAACAGCGGAGTCATGCTGGCCGCTTCCCAGACCGATACATGGCAGAAAGATCAAAATGGTCGCCGATTCGAATTCGACACCCTGCCCGCCCCCCGGGACTCCCTGGAAAGCACCACCCATCGCCTGGAAGGTGGTTATCATCACCACTTTGGCCCCGGCGCGGATCTGTTGCTGCATGCGGAACAGATCCGCACGCCTTTGGATATGCGCACCGTCTCCCGTCTGGATCCGGCACTTTTGAAACTTCCGGCAGGATCCGTCATCGATGCCAACTCCGGCATCAGGCTGACCAGCGATTTCTATCAGGTGCAGGGGGAGGTTCTCTTCAAGCGCCATGCCCATCAGATTCTGGCCGGTGCGGTCCACTATGGCGGTTCGGAGGCGTTCACCAACGCGACCCAACTGGAAGTGCTCGTGCCACCTTTGGGGAACTTTGCGCTGCCTGCGGCCAACGCGGATCAGAAGCGGACCATGGAGACCCTGTTCGTGCAGGACATTTACCAGCTCACCCCGTCGTTGATTCTGGAGGGTGATCTCCATTTCGACCGCATCAAAACCGGCAGCGTGACCAATCAGACCACCTGGAGCCAAAGCCAGTGGAGTCCCCGGCTGGGGTTGATCTGGACCCCGCTCGAGCATCACACGTTGCGTTTGGCGGGTTTCCGCTCCATGCTGCCTTTCATCAGCGACCGGCTGGATCCGGCGGATATCGCCGGTGTGCCGGTGCATCGCAACGGGACCGCAGGCTCTTCCACGGATGAAGCCCAACTGGTCTGGGAATACGAAACCACCGATGGGCTATGGTCCGCCGGTCTGTTCCACGCGGATCGGGAGTATCCCGAGATCGCTGCCACAGGCAATCGTATGGTGTGGGGCAGCCGGATCGGGGGATTGGAGTTGCAACACAATCGATTGTTGGGCAAGGGATTGGGCATGCTGGCCCGCTATCGCTTTCAACAGGTGAGCGATCCCTTCTCCGAACGATCCTCAACCGTGAACCGGGACGAACATCTGCTGGAAGCGGGCCTGAAATGGGTCCATGAGAGCGGCTGGTCGGCCAGAGCCAAGGAGAGCTATCGACTGCTGGACTTCACGGCCAATCGTGCCACAGAGAACATCTGGATCACGGATCTGGATGTGGCCTACGCCTTTCCCGGCAAGAAGGGTTCCGTGGGGTTGAAGGTGGACAACCTCTTCAACGAACACTTCAACTGGGTGACCGATCCATTCGTGTTCCAGGGACGGGATCCGGCCCGGGAGATTTTTCTGACGGTGAATGTGTCGTTCTGATGGAAAATGAGGAAGAGAGCAAAATCGCCAAGCTGGTGTTGGCAACGACCCAGGGAGATGCCGCAGCCCAGTTCGAGTTGGGTGGCCTGTACGAAAAGGGTGAATCCGTGCCGCAAGATCTCGATGAGGCAATGCTGTGGTAATGCCCGCAACCAACAATGTGGCGGAAAGAATCTTGCGGCACTGGGTCATCGCTCACCAAATCAGCCATGGAACCCGCACGACTGAAGGGCGTCAGGCAGTTGCTGTTTTGGCCAGTATCATCGAAACAGGCCGACTACGAGGGATCAAAATCTGGGATTTTCTCACCCAGGTGATCGCAGCGCGACGACGAGGGGAAATGCCTCCAGATATGCCAATGCCTGCCGTTGCCGGTTGACAGCATTTGCTATCGCCATGAATCGGCCTTCGTTTGGGAGGGGGTCTGAACGGTTACACTAAAAATCATGGCTCTCCATGAAGCCACATTGGCACTGGTTGGGTAGTCGCCACCCCCCAGGTACGCACAAAACGGAAGAGCCAAAAAAGGTATGGTGCCGAGGGTCGGAGTCGAACCGACACGAGATTTCTCTCGCCAGATTTTGAGTCTGGTGCGTCTACCAGTTCCGCCATCTCGGCATTTTTTATACTTTAGCAAACAAACGTCGGGGAGTCAACGGCAAACTTGAGTCACCCGAAAGTGCGCCAGTTCAGCCCGGACTTTCTACTTCAAAATATTATTAAGAGCACTTAATAATCAATATATTAGAAACAAATACGCCTGCATGTCTATCGGGGATCGGTGCTCACGTTTCCGCCTTCAATCCGGTCGCAATCGCCACCGTTTGCCAAACTCCGCGGTCATCGCCTCATTGCAAAGGGCAAGAACAGCCGTCTCTATCGGCTCACGCCACGCGGCATCAAAACCATGGGTGCTATCGTCCGCTTCCACAAAGCCGATTTCCCCCATTATCACCGCGACATCGACGCCGCCATCGCCCAATGCGCTCCATGAAACCTCCCCAGCCATGTCAATTCCCGCAGAGGAATTGCATAGCCCTGCCTCCTGCAAGACAGGATACAGATCAAGTATTGAATGTCAACACACCCTAGGTTAACGTAAGGCACCACCGATTATTTGCCAATGCAGAAGGTGGCGAAGATTCGGTCCAACAGATCCTCCTGGGATGTCTCCCCGACCAGTTCTCCCAAAGCCTCCAGGGCGGATCGCAATGCCAACGCCAGAATCTCTCCCGGCTGACCGTGCATCATCCAGGCTTCACACTCCGCCAAAGATCGCACCGCCCGGGCCAACGCCTCTTTCTGCCGTACCGCCATGATCACCGCGCCTTCCCCGTCCACGGTCAATGGCAACAACATGCTGGCGATCTGCTGTTCCAGCCTCTCCATGCCCGTCCCCGTGAGCGCCGACACCCCCACCATCGGCAAGCCCCCCCAACTGGACAAATCATCCTGAGAATCCCGCAGATCCAGCTTGTTCCAGACCACAATCCCCGCCTGATCCCCATCCACCACACTCTGAACCAGCCGTCGATCCTCCTCCTCAAGAGCCGAGGTGGCGTCCAGAATCACCAGAACCCCATCCGCCTCCCGCAGATGTTCCCGGGTCAGACGGATCCCTTCGGACTCAACCGGTTCATCCGTCTCCCGCAAACCGGCGCTGTCGAGCAGAGTGACCGGTACGCCATGAATCTCCACGAAACTTTCGATGCAATCCCGGGTGGTGCCCGGGGTCGGGGAGACAATGGCCCGTTTTCTGCCCAACAGACGGTTGAACAGACTCGACTTGCCCACATTGGGCCGACCGGCGATCAGCAGTCGGAATCCTTCTTTTAATCGCATGCCGAAAACCGCACCCCGCAGCAATTTTCCCAGAATTTCGGAAATGGCGCTGAGCTCTTTCAAAAGCATGGTCGTGGGCAAAGCGGTGGGATCGTCTTCGGCAAAGTCCAGCGCGGCTTCCACATGGGCCAACACGGTCAACAGCCGCTCCTGGACTGCGATGATTCTTTGGGAAAGCACCCCTTCCATCTGCCGAACGGCCTCCCGGGCGGAATACAACGAGGAGGCGTTGATCAGGGTGGCCACGGCTTCGGCCTGGATCAGATCCATCTTGCCGTTCAGACAGGCGCGTCGGGTGAACTCGCCGGGTTGGGCTGGACGGATCCCCTGCATGTTCAGGCACTCAAGAATCCGCGCCACCACCACCGGTGAGCCATGTCCCTGGATCTCGATCACATCCTCGCCGCTGTAGGAGTGGGGGCCGGGAAAGAACACCACCAGTGTCTGATCCAATGGGGTCGAGGTGGCCGGATCAAGGATATCAAACCGTTTGAGCAGGCGGGGAGGGAGATCGTCCCGGGTGGCCGGGGTGCCGTTTGGATGGTGCAGCAGGGGCAGGAGTTTTTCCAGCACGCCGGTGCCGCTCAAGCGGATGATGGCCACCGCCGAAGTGCCGGGGGGAGTGGCCAGGGCGGCGATGGGGGGATCTTCCAGTATCGGAAAAGATGGTTTCATGGGGAGTGGCAGAGAAACAGCTCCTGAAAGGCCAGCCGCATATGGTAGGTGTGGATGTCCGGGCGGACAAGAAGGCGGCTGCGTGGCGGGCACGCAGCGTGTCCGGCAAATGGAAGGCCACACAAGAGCGCGACCGGGTCCGACCGGTCACTGAATCTTGAACAGGTTATGAAAATTGGCCAGTTGAAGCAGTTTACGGATTTCCGGTCGGGAGTTGACAATCACGATGTCCGACGCGACGCCCCCGGAGGTCTCCCGCAGCAGCAGCAGCATGCCCAGGGCCGAACTGTCCATTCTTTCGACTTCATGAAAGTCCAATTGAAATTTCGTGCCCGGAGGGTTGCCGACGGTGGCCTGTTTGAATTCGCTGCGCACGGCAAATCCGAACAGTTTGGGGAGACGGATGAGCACTTTATCCCCTTCTTTGGATACATTCATGGCTCTCTTTCAACCTCGCAATCAATGGAATGCCTGGACAAAAAGGTCTGGGCGCGAAAGGTTCACCCCTCGAAGGCGTGATCCAACAAATAGCGGCACAACACCCGGTCCACCTTGGCAATATGGTTTTCCAACCATTCATAAAGAAAAACGGCGATTCTGGCCGCAACGGTTCTGGATTCCTCCAGGCTGGAGGCGTTCAGAAACTCCTCATAAAGCGTATGAATTCCCTCCCGCAGATCTTGATGCCCCATGCGATGGGACAGGGCGTCCGGGTAGCCGGTGGCGAACATGGCCTCCTCTTCGAACTGCAGGTGGGTGGCCACATAGAGGTTCAATCCCAGAAAGACATCCGCCACTTCAAAGCTGTCATCCGCCTCCTGGAGGGCATGACGCACCTCGTGATAGAGGGCGAACAGCACCTCATGCTGCACGTCGATGGTCGGATGACCGAGATAGAAATGTGCCGGCATGCCAAAGAGTTGATCCATCGTCACACGCATTGTTCTGATCGGGTTGACCCACTCAACGGGCTGTTCTTCTGCGTATGTTACCCTCCCAACAAGGGAATTGTACAGCATAAACCGCATCCGCCACCGAAAAGGAAGGTTTCCATGGACCAGGAAACAGGCTACAATATAACTTGGTCCTGTACAGTCAAAATTCCTCCCTTCTGGAGCCGCATGCAAGCCGCCATCATGGAACCGACTCCCCTGGAACAACGTCCCTATGCCCGTCTGGATCCCCGTCGCGTGCGCCGCGCCCTGGGCAGGGCCGCCCACAACCCGGCGGAAGAGATGTTCGGGTTCATCGACCGGCAACTTCTGGAACGGATCACCGAAATCCGCTTCGCTCCGGAGCGGATCCTGGAGGTGGCCCGCATCCCGGGAGAGTGCGCGCGTCTGCTCCAGACCCAACATCCCAAGGCCCGGGTGATCACCATGGGACTGGTCGCTCCGACCCGTTCCCTGACTTCGGCCTGGCGTCTGCCCTGGCAGCGACGCCCCCTGGTTCTCCAGGCCGATCCCCGGCGTTTTCCTCTGCCGGAGAATCATTTCGATCTGGCGGTCTGCAACATGATGCTCCACTGGTCCTCCGAACCCCTGATCACGCTGCGGGAGATCCGTCGGGTTCTCAAACCCGGCGCGCCCCTGCTGCTGGCCACCATGGGAGATGCCTCCCTGACGGAACTCAAAGAGTCCCTGGCCCGTATCGATCAGACCCGGCATGGCCGAACCTGGATCCGGGTACCGGAATTCCACTCCCTCCATGACCTGGGGGATCTGCTGGCCTCGGCGGGGTTCTCTCTGCCCGTGGTGGACCGGGATCTGGCACGCCCTGTACTTGCCGATGTGCCGGATCTGCTGCAGCGCCTGCGCATCATGGGGGCAACCAATGCCCATCGCCAGCGCCCCGCCGGATTGATGGGCAAGGGGTATCCCCGGCAACTGGCGCAAATCTACACCACTCTGTACGGAGCCCGGGATGGCTCCATACCCGTCACCCTGGAGATCCTCTTCGGTCACGCCTGGAAAAAAGGCGCCGGTCACGGGGTCCCTTCCAACAGCCATCGGTAAACGAGCCGCTTCCATGGATGAAGAACCTCAAATCCCGGAACATGACTTTCTGAGCAGTCTGGTTGTCCTGTATGTGGAGGACGATCCGGAGATCCACATCCTGCTGGACCGGGTGATCGCCCGGCATGTGGGCACACTGATCACGGCCCGGGATGGCGCGGAAGGGGTGGCGCTGTTCCGGGAACGACAACCGGACATCATCATCACCGACATCCTGATGCCCACCCTGGACGGTCTGGAAATGACCCGACTGATCCGCGGGCAGGAACCGGAGGTACCCATCATCGTCACCACGGCCCACAGCGACGCGGAATTCTTCCTGCGCTCCATCGATCTGGGAATCGACCGGTATGTGCTCAAGCCCACCAATCCCAAGGTCCTGCTCAAGGCCCTGCACCACTGCGCCCACGCCTTGTCCCTGCGCCGCGCCCGGGAGTCGGCCAACCGGTATGTCCGTTTCATTCTGGACATTCAACCCAATCTGCTGATCGTGGTGGCTCACCAGCGACTGGAATACATCAACCTGGCCTTTCTGACATTTCTCGGATTTCCCTCCCGGGAGGCTTTTCTGGCCAGTGGCACAGGACTCGACGACCGGTTCCTGAGCCGGGATGGCACCCCCCTGGGAAATCCGAACACCCCCGGCAGTTGGATCCAGTCCCTGCTCACCACAGCCGGGGAACATCGCATCGTGTTGTTGCGTCCCACGGAACCGGAAGGCTCCCATGCCATCCCCTTTACCGTCACGTTCAACGCCCTGCCCGAACTGGACCAGTACATCTTTTCCTTCTCGGACGTCACCCATCTGGAGCAGGAAAAACAACTTCTTGAAACCCAGGCATTCACCGACGCCCTGACCGGCGCCTGCAACCGGGCGCGACTGCAGGGGGTTCTGAAAGCCGAACTGCAACGGGCCAACCGTCACGACCTCCCCTTGTCGGTCATCCTGTGCGACATCGACCATTTCAAACGCGTCAACGACCGTTTTGGTCATCAGATCGGGGATGACGTGCTGCGGCAGGTGGCCAACCTGATGAAGACCAACATCCGCGCCGAGGACTTTCTCGCCCGATGGGGCGGCGAAGAGTTCATGATCGTCTCGCCCCTCAACGATCTGGAGAACATGAGCCTGCTGGCGGAGAAACTGCGTGGCATCATTGCCGGCACCCCGTTTCCCGTGGTGGGGACCATCACCCTCAGTTTCGGGGTGACGCAGCGTCGGGCCGAGGACACCATCCGGGAGTTGACCGAACGGGCGGACAAGGCCCTCTACGCGGCCAAGGCCGGAGGCCGCAACCGGGTGGAGCGCGCCGTGGAGGATTAAGGGCTACAGGAACCGTTTCAGCCAGCCCGCGCCGGCATGGGAGGTCAGCCCGGTAGCGCAGATCTCCCCTTCCCAGGCCGGGACCGCTTCCGGTTTGTAGCGGCTGAACACCCGCCAGGGCAGAATGCCCCCGCTTCCACCGCAACCGCAGCCGGCCCGACGGGGATGAAACACCTTGATGATCCTTGGATCTTCGCTGCTTTGCACATAGACCATGGTGGTCCATACGCCCCGCTCTTCATGAAGGATCTCCTCCACCATGTCCCGAAGCTGCCGACTGGCGGTGGGACCATCCACCGGCGCGGCGGGAAAAGGGCGACGGGGTTCCAACACATACCAGCCATCCTGTCCGGCCACCGTCTCCCCCAGGGCTGAAACATCCGTCAGACGGATCATGCCATCAAAACGACCTTCCAGCCGCTGATGAAAAGGGATCTCCCGGGTATCGATGGGCATGGCGTTCATGGATGCTGTCCTTGAAGAAAGAGTCTTTGCAACCGCTTATAGCACTCAAGCCCACTCCGGATCAACACGCTTCTCACACCATCCCTCATGGACATCGTTGACTCCGGGTTGCCTCGCGGCACCAGGAATGATATATACATGGAATTTTTACCCAGTGTGGTTGCAGTCATGTCTTTTTTGGTAAGGATGCCCGTCTCATGTTTGGTGCCATCGCCCGCAAGCTGTTCGGATCCAGCAACGACCGCTATCTGAAAACCCTGAATCCCCTCATTCAGAAAATCAACGCCCTGGAGCCCGAATTCGAACGCTTGACTCCCGCGGAACTCATGGGAAAGACCGATGAGTTCAAACAACGTCTGGCCGACGGACAAACCCTCGACGACCTGTTGCCCGAAGCCTTTGCCGCGGTCCGGGAAGCCAGCAGACGCACCACCGGCATGCGTCACTTCGATGTCCAATTGATGGGTGGCATCGTGCTCCATCAGGGCAGAATCTCCGAAATGAAAACCGGTGAAGGCAAAACCCTGGTGGCCACCCTGCCCCTGTATCTCAATGCCCTGTCCGGGTTGGGCGCCCATCTGGTGACGGTGAACGACTATCTGGCCACCCGTGACTCCGCCTGGATGGGGCGGATCTATGGCGCTCTGGGCATGCAGACCGGCGTGATCATCCACGGCATCGACGATCAGCAGCGTCGCGCCGCCTATCAGGCCGACATCACCTATGGCACCAACAACGAGTTCGGTTTCGACTTCCTCCGGGACAACATGAAATTCTCGCTGGAGGAGATGTGTCAACGGCCCCTCAACTTCGCCATCGTCGATGAAGTGGACTCCATCCTCATCGACGAAGCCCGCACGCCGCTGATCATCTCCGGCCCCACCGAGGACAACACCGACAAATATTACAAAGTGGACCGGATCATCCCCCTGCTGACCCGGGACGTCCATTTCACCATGGATGAAAAAGCCCGTACGGTGATCTTCACCGAAGAGGGCAACGAAAAAATGGAATCGGTCCTGAAAGAACGGGGCATCATCCGCGAAGGCGGGCTGTACGATGTCAACAACGTGGAGATCGTCCATCACGTCAATCAGGCACTGCGGGCCCATGCGATGTTCGAGAAGGACCGGGACTACATCCTCAAAGACGGAGAGGTGGTGATCATCGACGAGTTCACCGGTCGCATGATGCCCGGTCGCCGCTATTCCGACGGTCTCCATCAGGCCCTGGAAGCCAAGGAAGGGGTGGTGATCCAGAACGAATCCCAAACCCTGGCATCGATCACCTTTCAGAACCTTTTCCGCATGTACAACAAACTGGCGGGCATGACCGGAACCGCCGACACCGAAGCCTCGGAGTTCCAATCGATCTACAATCTGCAGGTGGTGATCGTGCCCACCAACCGGGACATGATCCGTCTGGATCACGACGATGTGGTCTATCGCACCCAGGAGGAAAAGGTCAACGCCATCATCGAAGAGATCCAGGAGTGTCGCCAGAAGGGCCAACCGGCTCTGGTGGGCACCATCTCCATCGAAAAGTCCGAGGAACTCTCCAAGCGTCTGAAACAGCTCAAGGTGCCCCACAACGTTCTCAACGCCAAGCACCATGAGCAGGAAGCCCTCATCGTGGCCCAGGCGGGACGCAAGGGGGCGATCACCATCGCCACCAACATGGCCGGGCGCGGCACCGACATCCAGTTGGGCGGCAACCCGGACATGCGCATTCAGTCGGAGATCCCCGCCTCCGCCACCCCCGAGGAGCAGCGGCAACTGGAAGCGAAAATCCGTGCCGAATGCGCCGCCGAAAAGCAGGAGGTTCTGGCCGCCGGCGGGTTGCACATTCTGGGCACCGAGCGTCACGAGGCGCGTCGCATCGACAACCAGTTGCGGGGTCGGGCCGGACGCCAGGGGGATCCAGGATCGAGCCGGTTTTATCTCTCCCTGCAGGACGACCTGATGCGCATTTTCGGTTCCGAACGCATGGACAGCATGCTGCAAAAGCTCGGACTGCAGGAGGGGGAGGCCATTATCCATCCCTGGATCAACAAGGCCATCGAATCGGCGCAAAAGAAGGTCGAAGGCCGCAACTTCGACATCCGCAAGAACCTGCTGAAGTTCGATGATGTCATGAACGAGCAGCGCAAGGTGATCTACGATCAGCGGCGCGAACTGATGGAGTCCGAGGATATCATCGATTTCACCCAGGGGATGCGGGAGGATCTGCTGGATGGCCTGATGGACAATTTCATCCCCGGAGAGTCCTATCCGGACGACTGGAAATCCAGGGAGTTCACGGACGCGGCGCAGCGTCAGTTCAACGTGCAACTCCCCACGACCACCTGGCAGGCGGAATCCGGCATCACCCCCGATCTGGTGCGGGAGCGGGCCTGGGAGATGATCGAAGCCTACAACCGGTTCCGGGAAGAGAGCATGGGGGCCCCTCTCATGCGCTATCTGGAAAAGGCCATCCTGCTCCAGGTGCTCGACACCTTGTGGAAGGAGCATCTGTTGAACATGGATCACCTCAAGGAGGGGATCCATCTGCGGGGTTATGCCCAGAAAGACCCGCTGAACGAATACAAACGGGAGGCGTTCGGCCTGTTTGACGACCTGCTGACCCGGATCAAATCCGAGGCGGTGGAGGTGCTTGGCCGTGTGGAGGTGCGTCAACCCGACGAGGTGGAACGCATGGAAGCCGAACGGGCCGCGGTCCGGGACCGTCTGCTTTCCATGAACCATCCCAGCGCCGACAACTGGAACGGCGATGACAAGGAGGACTCCTCCGACTCCCACACCCCCTTCCGGCGGGACGGTGACAAGGTGGGTCGCAACGACCCCTGCCCGTGCGGCAGCGGAAAGAAATTCAAATACTGCTGCGGGAAGCTTTCCTGAATTACCGTAAACGAATAAATCAATTGGCACACAAGATGCAAACAGGACTCGGGCCAGTGACCCATTGCCGTTACCTCTAGACACAAGCAAAGAGAGAGTCCATGTCCAACACCATCCTTGCCGCGCAGCTTCCGCCCGTCATGAAACCGGCGCCCATTCAATCCGGTTCTCATGTTCCCGCGGGCACCACCGCCTCCCGGCCTCAGGGCGGTCTGTTCGACCAGTTCCTCACGCAGGCCGAAAAGGATTATCTGGCCAGCCAACTCCAACAGGTGAGATGGAGCCGATAAACCCCTCTCAACAAAAAAGCCGACCTGTCTGTATGCAGGTCGGCTTTTTTGTTGGCGCGTGATCAAAAAAAACAGGCCCCGCGAAATCGACTCACGGGGCCTGTCTGGTTTTCGACACTTTATTATCCCATGCGACCCAACAGGGCATTGGTATAGGCGGTCCGGGCCAGTTCGGTGCGGAAAGTCCCGCCGGCAGCCCGCTCATTGTAATTGAAAACCATGGGGTTTCCCGGATTCTGCGCCAGGCGCTGTTCGAAATCCACCATGTTCCGGGTCAACTGGGGCGGCAGCGCATCTTGCTCCTGGGACGGTGTTCCGGAGGGTTTGCCAGGAGTGGCGCCAGGATGATTGGGACGATAGGACGGCGCATTGTCGTCCGAGGTGTTGGTGGAGTCGTCCGGGGAGAGGACATCCCGCAGGACGTTCTCGAAATCCGGCTGGGGAGCCTTGTAGGCGTCTGCCTGATTGGTCTTCTGCCACGGCAAACCCGGAGCGGATTCG
The DNA here is from genome assembly GCA_015232245.1 of Magnetococcales bacterium. Taxonomy (GTDB): domain Bacteria; phylum Pseudomonadota; class Magnetococcia; order Magnetococcales; family Magnetaquicoccaceae; genus Magnetaquiglobus. The sequence continues at coordinate 17,283 of JADGAB010000021.1, forward strand.
TCGAGCGGCGAAATGATATCCTGAAGATTCTGTCTCAGGTTCAACCAATTGGCCCTGAATGCATCGGGGGAACCGATCAATCCAACGTGCGACACGGCTGTTCTCCTGTCAAAGTTCCGACTATATGGCAATGCTGAAACTCCCTGCATCGCCATAGGAGCAGTTACCGTGCCGATACCGAACTCACCAATCCGGATCCGGGGCCTTGCGCATGGTTTTTTTGTAATGGGTCAACAGGTCGTTGGCAAAATCGTCCACGGAGATGCCCTTCAACGAAATATAGTTGCGGACATTCTTCTTGATGATCTCCACATTGCCGGTCTTGGCCAGCAGCACATAAAACAGCACCAACAGAGACGAACCCTTGTGAATGAACTCCACCCCGGACTTGGAGGTGTCGCCAAAGATGGTCTTCATCATGGCCAGGATGACCAGCTTGTTGGCGGTCAACTCCTCCCGCAGACGCTCCTCGCGATCCAGTCCAAGCCGCAGGAAGACTTCGGAGAGGGTCATGACGAAATTTTCGCGAAACAAAAGCTTGGTCTCGTAGTGATCGGCAATGGAGCGGTCCGTATCCCGGATCATCGCATCGTTCAGGATGAAGGTCTCCAGACGGGCCGCATAGGCGATCTGCTTGTCCGGATCCACAGGCCTGAGTTCCTGCAACACCGGATCCTCCACCACAGGAGGGGCCGTACCGATCCCGTCGTAGGGGGTAGTGTTGGTGGCGTTCGCAATGGCGTTCTGGTGGAGGATCTGATCCTTGATGCGCACCAGTTCCTCATCGGCCATCTTGAGGAGATAGGAGATCTGCGCCAGTTTATTGACATTCTGACCAGGAATCCGGGACCGTCCCACCAGGGCATCAAAAATCCCCTTGACCTCGGACCAGGAGTGCTGCAACACGGTGCGGATCTCCAGCTCGGACTTGAGGGAGACAAAACGCAGGTATTCGGGACGGGTATACTGTTCCGGCAACAATTTGATATCGAAACGCCGGGTGTTGATGCCAAAACGGTCCTGATCCGGCACGTCCAGAATGGGCTGGAAGCTGTCGTCGAGGGCGAACTCCTTGTTGATCAGACTGACCGCCAGATCGATATCATCGGAAAAGTAGACCACCACCCGCACGGTGATCAGGTTTTCGATATCCCGCAACCGACTGTAATAGCCCCCTCTTTCGGTGAGGAACTTCTTCAAGGTGGCCCTGGACATCAGATCACCGGAGATGGCGCTGATGGGCAGGGTCGTCTTGTTGAACACCTCGCCCAGATTGATCAACAGTCTTTCACTGTAGGATCGATAGAGTTCAAAATGCTCATCGTATTGATCCAACAGCGTGCTGACATGCTGGGCATGAAGAAGGGGATTCTTGTTTTCCATAGGTCGTTCGTGCATAGCCGATCCATAAGGTGATTTCAGGCCCATCCGTCCACCGGCGAAACGCTCCCGGGCTTCCGACGGAACCTCCTCGGTCAGTATATGCAAACTCCTCGCCGGAGACAAAAAAAAAGGTGGCACTCGAGGAAGCCATCCGGAAAAAAATGCAAAACTTGACACGAATCAACCGAAACGGCCTTCGATATAGTCCGCGGTCTCCCGATGGGCCGGGGTGACAAAGAGCTGATCCGTGGGCGCGTGCTCCACCACGCGGCCCATGAGCATGAAGACGCATTCATCGCTGGCCCGTCTGGCCTGGGCCATGTTGTGGGTAACGATCAGGATGGAGTAGCGATCCCGCAACTCCCAGATCAACTCCTCCACCGCGGCGGTACCCCTGGGATCCAGGGCGGAACAGGGTTCATCCATCAACAGAATCGACGGCTTGACCGGCAACAGCCGGGCGATGCACAGTTTCTGCATCGCCTCCAGGGAGAGCCCGTCGGTCGCCTTGTGATCCAGCCGGTCTTTCACCTGATCCCACAACAGCACCTGACGCAGAGCCTCCTCGACAATTCCATCCGCCTCGCTTCTGGCAAGCCTGCCGCCTTTTTCGTGGTGGATCCGATAGCCGAACAGCACGTTGTCACGAATGGAGATCGGCAATGGATTGGGACGCTGAAACACCATGCCCACCTGTTTGCGCAACTGGGCCGGTTCCACCTGGGGGGCGTGGATCTCCTGACCGAACACCTCGATGCTCCCGCGAATGCGCACGTATCCCAACCGCTCGTTGATCCGGTCCACGCTGCGCAACAGGGTGGACTTGCCGCAGCCGCTCGGTCCGATCAGACTGGTGATCAGCCCATTTTTGATCTCCAGATTGATATCGAACAGGGCCTGGAAAGTTCCATACCACAAGTTGAACTCCCGGATGCGGATGGCCGGTTCCGGGGGAGGAGCGCCGGAGGAGGAGAGGAACGGTCCGCTCATCCGAACTTGCCTTCGATATAATCGCTGGTGCGGGGATCCCGGGTCTGCCCATGAAACATGGGTTCGGTGACACCAACCTCGACGAGGGCGCCGTTGAGAAAAAAAGCGGTGCGATCCGCCAGCCGATGGGCCTGCTGTACCAAGTTGGTGACCAGAATGATGGTCATTTCGGTTTTCAACGTCTTGAGCGCCTCCTCGATGCGCATGGTGGTCACCGGATCCACGGCAATGGAGAACTCGTCGAGCATGAGGATCTCCGGCGACTGGGAGAGGGCACGGGCAATGGTGAGACGTTGCTGTTGACCGCCGGAAAGCAGGCTGCCCAGGTGATGGAGCCGGTCCTTGACCTCATCCCACAGGGCCGCGCGCCGCAGGCAGCGTTCCACCCGTTCGTCGAGATCCTCCCGGGATCCGGCGGTACCCGCCAGACGGGGGGCCAGGGCCACGTTGTCATAGACCGTGAGGGGCAGACCCACCGGCAGAGGAAAAACCACGCCGATCCTGCGTCGCAGCGCATAGAGATTGCGCCAGGCGCGGGTATCGATGCCATTGATCAGGATCGATCCGGTGATCCGCATGTCGGGGCGCATTTTGTCCATGCGGTTGATGGCGTTGAGAAACGAGGTCTTGCCGCTGTTGGCGGGCCCGATGATCCCCAGGATCTCGTTGGCATGGACATCCAGGGTGACATCTTCCAGAACCCGCCGGTTCCCATAGGCGATGGAGAGATTTCTGACCTGAATCCTGGGATCTACCATTTCTTTTTCCTCCGCAGGCGCAGGCGGATCCAGATGGCGACGGAATTCATCAACAGCACGATGCCCACCAGCACCAGGGCCACGCCGAAGGGGAGGCTCTCCGGGACATTGGGCACCTGGGTGGCCACCACGAACAGGTGCAGGGCCAGGGCCATGGTCTGATCGAAGACGCTGTTGGGGAGAAACGGCAAGAACATGGCGGCCCCGGTGAACATGATGGGGGCGGTTTCACCGGCGGCCCGGGAGACCTGAAGAATGACGCCGGTGAGGATGCCGGTGATTGCGTTGGGGAGCACCACATGCCAGATGGTCTGCCAGCGGGTGGCGCCCATGTTCCAGCAGGCTTCGCGAAAGGAGCGGGGCACGGATTGCAGCGCCTCCCAGGAGGAGACGATCACCACCGGCAGGGTCATGATGGCCAGAGTGAGACTGGCGGCCAGAATGCTGGTGCCGAACCGGAAAAACACCACGAAGGCCCCCACTCCAAACAGGGCGTGGACGATGGAGGGAACCCCGGCCAGGTTGATGGTGGCCAGATGGATCAGGCGGGTCAGCAGATTGTCGGGGGCGTATTCGCTCAGGTAAATGGCCGCCGCCACGCCCAGCGGGACGGAGGCCAGCAGGGAGACTGCCACCAGCCAGATGGTGCCCAGCAGGGCCGGAAAGATCCCTCCGGCGGTCATGCCGTCTTTGGGATCCTCGAAAATGAAGGAGAGGTTGACTATGGGCGATCCCTTGATCAGCAGGGTTGCCACGATGACGACCATCGGAATGATCAGCAGCGCCAGCATGATGCCGAAGAGGATTTTGACCTGCTTCTGCACCCGGTCGTTGTGATGATTGACGGACGTGGCCTCGAACATGATCCCTACCCCTTGCGGACGCCGCGCACGATGAAGTCCGCGGCCATGTTGATCAGGAAAGTGATCAAAAACAGAAAAATACCGATGGCGAACAATGCCCGGTAGTGGGGCGAGCCTACGGCGGTTTCGCCGAGTTCTGCGGCAATGGTGGCGGTGAGGGCGCGAAACGAATCGAAAATCGAGGTGGGGATGTTGATGGAATGACCGCTGGACATCAGGATCGCCATGGTCTCTCCAAAAGCCCGTCCCACTCCCAGCAGACCCGCGGAGAGCAGACCATTCCGGGCGGCGGGCAGCACCACCTGGCGTATGGCCTGCCATCGGGTGGCCCCCAGCGCCTCGGCGGCCTCCCGGTAGGTATCGGGCACGGCCTTGAAGGCGTCCTCGGCCAGAGAAGTGACGATGGGAGCGGCCATCAAGGCCAGAATCAGCGCCGAATTGAGCACTCCCAGTCCCATGGGGGCGTCGAAAAGGTCGATGATCAGGGGGTTCATGATGGACAGGGCGATGAACCCCCAGACCACCGACGGAATGGCGGCCAGAAATTCGATCAGGATTTTCAGGGTTTCCCGGGTTCGGCCTTTGGCAAACTCGGCGATGTAGATGGCCGCGCCGATGGAGACCGGCAGACAGATGGCCATGGCCAGCACCGTGACCGCCGCGGTGCCCGCCACCATGGCCAGAATCCCGTAGGTCGGACGCACCAGAGATGTGGGACGCCACTTGGGCGAAAAGAAGAACTCGCTGAAGTTCATGTCCTGAAGAATGAACCCCAGCCCCTCCCGGAACACGAACAGAAAAATCCCCACCACGAACAGAATGGCCGATATGCCACAAAGAAACATCAGGATTTCGAAGAATTTGTCGATATACCAATGGCGATCCCGGGCATCGGCTGGCCGACGCCGGTCCGACCGGGGATCCGTCATGCTCACTTCCCCTCCGGGCCGATCAGGATCTCCATCAACTGTTGCAGTTGCGCCGCCAATGCCCGACGGATCTCCTCAAAGCGACGGCTGACGCTTTCCGGATCCGCGTCATCGCCGGGGAGATCACCCACGTCCCAATGCAGAAAGGCGGTATGAAACGGCGGCTTGGGGATATGGGAGCGAACCGATCCCTGCAGACTGACGATGACATCCATGGCATCGATATCCACGCTCCCCACCCCCCGGGGTTGCAGAGCGGCAAGATCCACCCCGAGGGTCTGCATGTACGCCACCACTCCCGGATGGGGAACGCGGGCGGGATGGCGACCGGCGCTGTGGAAACGGCAGGATTGCCCGTATCCCTTGCTGGCCATGGCTTCGGCCATGAGGCTCTGGGCGCTGTTCTCCTCGTCGAGAAACAGAATGTGCAGCGGCTTGTGGGCAGGCTTCTCCCCGGTGAGCCAGAAAATGATCTCCTCGCACAAATTGGTGGCCCGGTTGCCCACCCGCTCCAGCATGGTGAAGATCACATACAGATCCATCACATCCCGGGAGTGTCCCGGATACATGTCCCCTTCCTTCACCAGATCGAGGATCGCCTGATCCAGCCCATGACTCAACTGGACGTTCATCTCCATGGTGCTTTTGGCCAATCCGGCATTCTCCTCGGCAAAGGCGATCAGGGATTGACGCAGCATGGTCCGGGAGGCGGAGGCCATGGTTTCCAGTTCCTGACGCAGCACCCCGGAGGGGGGATTGGGGAGGTCCAGACTCTCCCGGCAGATGTTGACCGCGTAATCGGCGATCCGTTCCAGATCGTAGATCATGCGCATGGTGGCGGAAATCAGACGCAGATGACCGGCGCTGGGCAGATGACGGGCGATGAAGGAGTGACAGATCCAATCCAGCTCTTGACACTGCCGGTCCAGAGGGTAATCCATCAGAATGGTCATGTTGGCCAGGGCCTCGTTGCCGGAGAGCATGGCCTGGACCGCGTTCCTCAAGGCGGTCTCCACCCCTTCCCCCATGGAGGTGACTGCCTGACGGATCCGGTTGAGATCCTGTTGCAATCTTTTTTCATAGACCGCCATCGTCCGCTCCGTCGTGATCCCAAAGGAACTCTTCCGGTTGATTCCGGTTCCATGCCGGTTCACAGATTACCATGAACCGGACCGGAGAATCCAATCATGAATCCATGGACCGGGGGCAGGAAGGGTTCATTTCTTGACACACGGCACCGGCCTGACCGGGGCATAACCTTTCTCTTTAATAATACACTGACCCGCATCGCTTTTGATCCAGTCCAGATACCCCTTGACCTCTCCGGCGGGTTCCCCTCTGGTATACATGAACAGAGGTCGGGCAATGGGATAGGCCCGTGTGATGGCATTTTCCATGTTGGAGACCACCGGCGACGATTGGTCGTCCTTGGCGACCGGGAGTTTCTTGACATGTGGGGAGTCATAAGCCAGACCGCTGTAACCGATGGCGCAGGGGGTCTTCTCCACCAGATCGACCACATCCTTGGAGCCGTGCATGTCCTTGGTGCCCAATCGGAAATCCCTGCCTTCCCCCAGTACCGCCTCCTGGAAATAGACATAGGTGCCCGAGTTGTTCTGACGGCTCACCACAATGATCTGATCGGTCTTGCACCCGGGCAATCTGAGTCCAAGCTGACTCCAGCGGGTCAGGGTGCCCTCTTCGCCGTAGATTTCCGCCAACTGCCTGATGGTGATCGACGGCATGGGGTTGTCCTTGTGGACAAAGATCGCCAGGGCGTCGAAACCCACCAGATGTTCGATGGCAGTGATGCCGTTCTTTTTGGCTTCCAGCAACTCCTTGTCCTTCATGGCGCGGCTGGAGTTGGCCAGATCCACCGTGCCGTTGATCATGGCGGCGATGCCTGTGCCCGACCCTCCCCCGGTGACTGCCACGGCCACATCCGGCCTGATCTTCCGATAGGTTTCGGCCCAGGCCTGGGCGACATTCACCAGGGTATCCGAACCCTTGTTCTGGATCATGGTCCGGGCCTGGACAGGAAAGACCTGGCCGACAACCCATCCGGCGGCCAGAGTGGCCATCATGGTCAATGCCATCGATTTCATGTCAAACCTTCCTGAAAATGGATTGAGCAATCACTTCAAAAACCGGTTCCACAACTGCATCATGAACCAGTGATGTCCGGTTAGAAAATTGCATCAAGAACATGCAAATTTCTTTTTAAAAATCTGATGTTAGCTTCACTTTTTCCCTTGACTTTCGAAAATCGGCCGCTAACAAAAATTTCGTAACTTTCACTTGCGAAACAAGGAGTTACGAAAATGGCGAATCCTTTTGGACCTTTTGACACTGTTTGCCGAAAATTTAACACCGATTCTCTTAAGGAGCTATTTGAACCAATCCAAGATATCCTTCAGCATATCACCCCTCTAAATTCAAGAGGAGATCGGCCACTCAAGCTTGATTTTGAACGTCATCTTAATGCTTTACTCTATTTTCACCTCGAAGAATTTA